>NZ_JBPQTP010000065.1:0-37595 GCF_051386395.1 Micromonospora sp. URMC 106 | reverse complement strand
CATGAGCCAGATCGCCGCCACCGGCCGGTACCCGGCCTTCGCCGGGCTCATGGCGAGTTTCGCCGTCGACGGCTACGACCTCGATCTCGACCGGATCTTCGAGCTGGGCCTGCGGCTCATGCTGGACGGGCTCACGCCGCTCATCGAGCGCCGCGCGGGCCAGGTCGGGAACCCTTGCGCGTAGCCGATCGACAGCGCCGCGATCGGTGAGCTGCCGTACACGTCCGCCTCGAAGGGGGTTGGCTACCGCAGGTCGACAACCGGATGCAGCCTCCTCGTCAACCCGCCGCGGGACCGGCCGATCGCGTCGAGGTCCGTTCCGTCCGAATCCCGGATTTCCCCGGCCTGGGGGCGTCGCCGGGCGGCGCACGACCGGCTCCGGCGGTGCGCTGGTGCGCCGGACGAGGGCCCGGCGCCGAATCGAGTTCAGGCATCGGGGATGGCCTTGCCGTCGAAGGCGCCTCTGAGGGCGGCGGTGGCGTCGTCGATGGCGACCTTGGCGTCGTCGAACGGATGGCGCAGGAATTCGTGGATCATGCCGTCGTAGCGCTTGACGGTGACGGGTACCCCGGCGGCGGCGAGGCGCCGGCCGTACTCCTCGCCCTCGTCGCGTAGGGCGTCGTACTCGGCGGTGATGATGAGGGCGGGTGGGAGTCCACCGAGGTCGGGTTCGAGCAGGGGGGACACGAGCGGGTTCAGCTTGTCGTCACCGGCGGCGAGGTAGTGGTCCATGAACCAGTGCTGTGCCTCGCGGCTGATGTTGCCGTACTTGCCGGCGAACGCGGCGATCGAGTGGTTGCTGCGCCGGAAGTCGAGATCCGGGTAGATGAGCAACTGGAACGCGATCCGCGGCTGTCCCGCGGCACGCGCCTTCAGGGTCACGACGGCGGCGAGGTTGCCCCCGGCGCTGTCGCCCGCGACGGCGAGGCGTGCCGGGTCGACGCCGAGTTCGACGGCGTGCTCGGCCACCCACGCGGTCGCCGCGTAGCCGGCATCGACCGGCGCGGGAAACTTGTGCTCCGGTGCCAGGGGGTAGTCGACCGACACGACCACGCTGCGCGCGCCGTTGGCGAGGGCGCGGGCGAGGCCGTCGTGAGAGTCGAGGTCGCCGAGCACGTAGCCGCCGCCGTGGAAGAAGACCACGGCCGGAAGGGCCCGGTCTTCGGTCGCGACGCCGAGCGGGTGATAGACGCGTACCGGCACCTCGCCCGCCTCGGTCACGGCGACGCGGTCGGTGACGTCGGCGACCGGTTCCGGTTCGCCGACCGACGCCGCGGTCAACCGACGGGCTCCGGCGCGGGCCTGCTCGGGCGTGACCGTGTGCAGGCCGGCGAAGTTGACGGCGGCGAGCCGGTCCAGGTGGGCTTGGGCCTGCGGGTGCAGTGGCATGGTCAGTGATCTCCCGATCCGAAGGACGTGTGCTCCGCCAGCCTCTGACTTGTACCGTGCTTCAAGTCAAGACCGACCGAGAGGATCGCCGACGTGTCGCATGGGACAGTGCTGGACATCGCCGAAGTCGCCGAGCGGACCGGGACGACGGCCTCGGCGCTGCGGTTCTACGAGCGGCGGGGACTGATCCGCTCCAGCGGCCGCAACGGGTTGCGCCGCACGTTCGACCCGGACGTCATCGACCGGATCACCCTCATCGGCTGCGCGCAGGCCGCCGGGTTCACCCTGGCGCAGATCGCGGCGTTCCTCGTCGCGAATCCGAGCGACGCCGAGCTGCGGGAGCGAATGGCGACGAAGGCGGCGGAGTTGGACCAGGACATCGCCCGCCTCACGCGCATGCGGGACAGCCTCCGGCACGCCGCCA
This sequence comes from Micromonospora sp. URMC 106, assembly GCF_051386395.1. Lineage (NCBI taxonomy): Bacteria > Bacillati > Actinomycetota > Actinomycetes > Micromonosporales > Micromonosporaceae > Micromonospora > Micromonospora sp. URMC 106. The sequence goes on along the minus strand of NZ_JBPQTP010000065.1, from coordinate 35,782 downwards.
CGTGCACCCACACGCCACTCGTCGAGTGTCCCGAGTTCAAGTCCCGCATTCGGGACGAGAACGCGGCGCGGTAGGGGCGTGACCTGACTCACACCTGTCACACCGCTCCCGCAGCCGGTGTCTTGTGGCCGAAGCCCTTGAAACAGAGGAGACACCATGGCTGGGAACACCGAGGTGGTCGTGATCGGCGGCGGTTACGCCGGCGTGATGGCGGCCAACCGTCTGATGCGGCGCGACGACGTGACCGTGACGTTGATCAATCCACGTCCGAAGTTCGTCGCGCGTCTGCGCCTGCACCAGCTGGTGGGCGGGTCCCACGGCGCGGTCTACGACTACCGGGAGGTCCTGAACGACCGGGTTCGGGTGGTCGTCGACACGGTGGTCCGGATCGACGCGGCGAAGCGCAGCGTGACGCTGACGAAGGGCGGTGCTGTCGGCTACGACTACCTGATCTACGCGGTGGGCAGCGGGGACACGGATCGGCGGGTGCCCGGAGCGGACGAGTACGCCTACCCGATCTCCACGCTGGAGGCGGCGCAGCGACTGCGGTCGGTCATCGACGCCACGCCGGCGTCGGCGCCGTTGACGGTCGTCGGAGCCGGTCCGACCGGCATCGAGACCGCCGCGGAGCTGGCGGAGCAGGGCCGGCGGGTGACCCTGGCCTGCGGCGGTGCGCTCGGCCCGTACCTGCATCCTCGGGCGCGACGCACGGCCGCCAAGCAGCTGGCCAAGCTCCGGGTGACCGTGCTCGACGGGCCCGGCTCGAAGGTCACGGCGGTTACGCGGGAGGCCGTGCAGCTTGCCAACGGCCGTCGGATTCCCAGCGAGGTCACCATCTGGGCCGCCGGGTTCGCCGTGCCCGATCTCGCCGCGCGTAGCGGACTGCGCACCGACGGTGTGGGACGTCTGCTCACGGACGAGACGCTGACCAGCGTCGACGACGAGCGCATCGTCGCGGCCGGGGACTCGTCGGCGCCGTCGGACCTGCCGTACCGGATGAGCGCCTACGCGGCGAGTTGCCTGGGCGCGCACGCCGCCGACACGGTGCTGAACCGGATCGCGGCCAAGCAGCCGGAGCCCGTCAGCGTGCTTTTCAGCGCCATGTGCATCAGCCTCGGTCGTGACGTCGGCATCTACCAGCTCGCCCGCAAGGACGACACCGCGATGGGGCTGTACCTCAGAGGCGGCCCGGGCGCGAAGCTCAAGGAGCTCTCCTGCAACTTCAGCGTCAAGCACCTGACGAACGAGGCACACAAGCCCGGCTCCCACAAATGGATCAAGAACAACAACAAGCGACAGGAACAGCTGCGGACCAAGCACGGCCAAGCGGTGGGCACCCGCTGAACGGGTCGGCCGGGAGCGCGGGCGCGCTCCCGGCCGACCGTCGACGCAGCTGAGTCGTATGTCGTGCGGGGCGCGTGGTTGCGCGCCGCCGCCGCGCGTGCGGCCATCGGCAGTCCAGCGGCCAACGGGTCGTCCGCACCTCGGTGTGTCACAGCCGGGCATCGTGCGGCGTCCACGTGCTATCGCGCCGGCCTGACCGGTCGAGGCGGACCGCTACCAACGGAAGAGGAACTTGCTGTGCATGCCCGCTCGAACGCTCCCGGCAAGGCCGAGCCGGACGCGAAGGAGAAGCGTCGAAACATGAGCGAACAGGCCGCTGACGCGGCTACCGAGACGTTCCTCGCCCACCGCAACCTGCTCTTCACCGTCGCCTACGAACTGCTGGGATCGGCGGCCGACGCCGAAGACGTCCTGCAGGAGACCTGGCTGCGGTGGGTCAAGGTCGATGCGCGGCACGTCAAGGACCAACGCGCCTATCTCGTCCGGATCACCACCCGACAGTCACTCAACCGGCTGCGCTCGATGAAGCGCCGCAAGGAGGCGTACGTCGGCCCCTGGCTGCCCGAGCCGCTGCTCACCGCGCCGGACGTCGCCGAGGACGTCGAACTCGCCGAGAGCATGTCGATGGCGCTCATGCTGGTCCTGGAAACCCTGTCGCCGACCGAACGCGCTGTCTTCGTGCTGCGCGAGGCTTTCGAGACCAGCTACGACGACATCGCCGCCGCCATCGGCAAGAGCCCCGCCGCCGTCCGCCAGATCGCCCACCGCGCTCGCCGGCACGTCGACGCCCGCCGCCCTCGCCAGGCGGTCTCGCCGGACCAGGCCCGAGCGGCGGTGGAGTCGCTGCGGTACGCGCTCGAAACCGGGGACTCGCGCGGCCTGCTCGACGTGCTCGCCCCCGAGGTCGTCCTGGTCAGCGACGGCGGCGGCGTCAAGCACGCCGCGCTGCGGCCGGTCATCGGCGCCGACAAGGTCGTCCGCATGTTGCTCGGCGGTCTCCGCAAGGTCGAAGGCACGCTCACCGGTGAGCCGACCGTGGTCAACGGCAACGTGGCGCTCCTCGTACGCCTGAACGGCGAGATCGACGGCATCCTGGCGGTCCGGGTCGAGGACGCCAGCATCACCGGCCTCTACTACGTCCGCAATCCGGAGAAACTGACCCGCGTCGCAGCCGAAACCCCGCTCACCCTGCGATGAACCCGGGGGCATCCGCTGACCGGCAGAGGCGCTCCCGGCGCAACCTCCGCCACCTCAGTAACGCGAACATTCCGATCGAGGGAGTCGACATGGCCGCTCAGGCCCCGCCCGCAGCCGACACGTCACCGTCACCCTGGCCGACCGTGGTCAGGGCAGTCGCCATCCTCACGGTGATCATCAGTGTGCTGCTCACCGCCTTCGTGTGGCCGTCGGTGCGGTCGTCCGTACATGACGTGCCGATCGCCGTCGCCGGGCCGGCCGCCGCGGTCCAGCAGGTCAGCGCCGCGATCAACCAGCGCCTGCCGGACGCCTTCGACATCACCGAGGCCGCCGACACCGCCGCCGCCGAACAGTTGATCCGCGACCGCGAGGTGTACGGGGCGATCGACCTCAGCTCCGGCACCCCACAGGTCATCACCGCCTCCGCCGCCAGCGCAGCGGTCGCGCAGACCCTGCAGAGCGTCGCGGCCGGACTCCACCAGGCACCGGCACCGGGCGGCAGCACGGCGGCCACCCGCGACCTCGTACCCCTGCCGGCCGACGACCCGCGCGGCGCCGGCCTGGCCGCCGGAGCCCTGCCCCTGGTGATGGGCGGTCTGCTCGCCGCGGTGCTGCTGACCCGACTCGTCCGCGGCACCGTCCGCCGGGTCACCGCTGCGCTCGTCTTCGCGGTCACCGGCGGCCTGGCCGTGGCAGCGATCCTGCAGTTCTGGCTCGGATCCCTCGACGGCGCCTACTGGGCCAACACCGGCGCCATCGCGGTGGCCATCGCGGCCACCTCCGTGAGCATCCTCGGGCTGGAATCACTGCTCGGGTACGCCGGCCTCGGTCTCGGCGCCGTCACCATGATGCTCATCGGCAACCCGCTGTCGGGCGCCGCGACCGCACCCGAGATGCTGCCCGGCTGGTCCGGCGCTCTCGGCCAACTGCTGCCGCCCGGGGCCGGTGGCCAGTTGCTGCGCTCCACCGGCTTCTTCGACGGTCACGGCGCCGCCCGACCCGTCATCGTCCTGGTGACCTGGCTCGCGCTCGGTCTGGCGCTCTGTCTGGCCGGCAGCCTGCGCACCCGCCGTGCCGGCAGCATCGCCGACCCGCCCGTACGGGCAGCCACGCAGACGGTCTGACAACCACCGAACGGTAGCCGCCCGGTTCCGGGTCTGCGGACGCCGGGCGTTCACCACCCAGCGCAACGCGACTACGAGGAAGGCGGGTCTACTGATGGCCGGCATCCCGACGGCGACGGTGTTGGCGTCGCGATGCCGGCCATCAGGAGGGCGCCGGCGAGCACGGGGAGGGCGAGTCGCCGCGTGGCGGTCAACCCATGGTCGCCAGGTAGTGCGCGGCGATGTCGTCGCTGGTGGTGAGCCAGATGTCCGGCTGCGCGGCGAGGTACGCCAGCGCCTCGTCGAGGTAGCGGGCGCGGTACGCCTGGCCGATCACGAACGGGTGCAGGGCGATCGCCAGCACACGGCCGCTGCCGTCGGCGGCATCGGCGTGCAGCTGGTCGTACTGGTCCTTGACGATCTGGACGAACTCGGGGCCGGTGGTGCCCTTGCCGAACAGGCCCAGGTCGTTGAGTTCCACCGTGTAGGGGACGCTGATCATCCCGGGCACGTCCAACGGGTACGGCTGGTCGTCGTTGGTCCAGTCCAGCACGTACTGCAGACCCAGCTCGGCGAGCAGTGCCGGCGTCTCGAACGTCTCGGTCAGGCCGGGGCCCATCCAGCCGCGCGGCCGCGTGCCGGTCGCCCCGGCGATGGTGTCGACGATCGCGGTGAGCTCGGCCAGTTCCTCGTCGCGGGACATCCCGGCGTGCAGGGCGGAGTTGGTGCGCCCGTGCGCCAGCCAGGTCCAGTTCCGATCGAGGCCGGCCTTGATGATCTGCGGGTAGTGCTCGGCGACCTCGGAGTTGAGCAGCACGCTCGCCGGGATGCCGTGCCGGTCGAGGATCTCCGTGACCCGCCAGATGCCCACCCGCGGACCGTAGTCGCGCCAGCCGTAGTTGAGCGCATCGGGAACCAGGTCGGCGGTGCCCGGCCAGATGCTCGTGGACGGCTTGTCGACGTGGAAGTGCTCGACGTTGAGTCCGACGTAGGCGGCTACCCGGGCACCGCCCGGCCAGCTCAGCGGCGTCCGCTCGGTGATGGGTCGGTACGTGAAGGGAGGCTTGTTCTCGGTCATGACCACATCTTTGGCCGCCGCCGACGGGGGAACGAGACCCGAGTTATCTACGATCGGTGAGCCCGGCTCACCAGTGAGGATCCGATGGAACGGCACGAGATCGAGGCGTTTCTCACTCTCGCCGAGGAGCTGCATTTCCGCCGCACGTCGGAGCGGCTCGGCCTGGCGCAGGGGCGGGTCAGCCAGACCATCAAGCAGCTCGAGCGCCGCATCGGGGTGCCGCTGTTCGAGCGCAACAGCCGCCGGGTCACGCTGACGCCGGTCGGCCGGGAGCTCCGCGACGACCTGGCGCCCGCCTATCGGCAGGTCGAGGCGGCGTACGCACGGGCCGTCGCGTACGCCAGAGGGGTCGACGGCGTGGTCCGCGTGGGCTTCTCCTCGCAGTGGGTGGCCGACCTGGTGCTCGATGCCGGCAAGGAGTTCCGCAAGAAGTACCCGCGCTGCGCGGTCGAGCTGCACGAGGTGCCGCTCAACAACCCGCTCGGCCCGCTGCGCGCCGGCGATTTCGACCTGCAGCTCAGCGAGTTCCCGGTCGCCGAGCCCGACCTCACCACCGGCCCGGTGATCTTCTCGGAGCCGGCCGCGCTGCTCGTCCCGGCGCGGCACCCGTTCGCCCGGCGCGACGCCGTCTCGGTAGAGGACCTGGCCAAGACGACGTTGGTGACCATCGCGGGCGACATCCCCCCGCTCTGGACCGAGCACATCTATCCCCGCCAGACCCCGTCCGGCCGGCCGATCCCGCACGGCGCGTCCGCGCCCGGCTTTCCCGAGGTGCAGTCGCTGGTCGCCTCCGGCGCCGGGGTGTCCATCGCCTCGTTGCGGGCGAGGGACTACCACGCCCGGCCCGGTATCGTCTACGTCCCGCTCCGCGACGCGCCCCCGATCGAGTACGGCCTGATCTGGCCGACCACGCGCCACACCGCCCGGGTCCGCGCCTTCGTCGACGCGGTCCTCACCCGTGCGTCCCGCCCTCCCGGCTGATGCGCCGGCCGAATGGCCGCGGTCACCGTTTCCTGGCGGGGTCTCGCCGGGCGGTGCGTTCGATACCCCGCCGGACGAGACCGCGGATGCCCGGAAGGGTGACCGCTCGGATCGTCACGTCGCTCATCCACACGTGGAACCGGCTGGGCGGCGCGTACTGCCGCATTCCCCGGCGAGCGAGCGACTGTCGCTTCAAGACCTCCGGGCGTAGGCCCGCCTCCCACTCGGTGAGGGCGGCCGGGACGTTGCCGTCGTGCCGCTGTAGGGCTGCGCCCAGTTGGTCGGCGCCGGCGAGCGCAAGGGCCGCGCCGTGTCCGGCGAAGAGTGTGACGCACCACGCCGAGTCTCCGAGCAGCACGATCCGGCCGGTGCTCCACCGAGGCATGACCACCTGGCTGACCGCGTCGAAGTACGCATCCGATGGATGCTTCTCAAGGTGACGGAGGGCATCCGGCACACCCGCGCCCAGATCCCCGAACATCGCGGTGAGCGCAGCCACGGGACCGCGTCCGAGATCCGCGCTTGGGTCTGCGCACCGGTACGTGAAGAATGCCGACGACCGCTGCGAGCCGAGGTTGACGATCGCCGCCGTGCGTCCCGGACCGATGAACGTCGTGGCGGACGACTCCGGCACACCCGCTACCGGATGGGCGAGCGGGAAGGCGGCCACAACGTACGGAAGGTCGACTCGGAACCCACCGCCGAACACGGCGGTGCGGGTCGCGGAGTGGACTCCGTCTGCGCCGACCAGGAGGTCGGCGTCCTCCGTGGTGCCGTCGCTGAGCACCAGGCGTACCCGGTCGGCATTCTGCTCGATGGACGCGACCGTGGTGCCGAAGCGGAACTCGGTGCGGTCGCGCACCGCTTCGTACAGTTCGGTCTCCAGGTCGCCACGGAACACCGACATGGTCCGTTCGCCCAGGGCGGCCTCGGCGATGGCGGACGGCACGGTGAACTTGGGCCGCCCGTCGGCCCGGACCAGCACGGTGGTGAACAGACCAAGTTGCCGGGCGGACAGCGCGGGTAGGAGACCCAGGTGCTCGGCGGCGTCGTAGCCCGGCCCGAGCAGGTTCACCAGGTAGCCACTGCTCCGCCGGCCCGCGGCGCGCTCCACCACGACCGTACGCCACCCGTCCCGCCCGAGGCGTAGGGCCGTGGCCAGCCCGGCGATACCGGCGCCAACGACTACCGCGCGCTTCATGCGTACTCCCCACGTCGAGAATGAGCAGCTGCTCAAACCAGTATGAGCATATGTTCATATCAGCGCAACGACGGTTCCGGCGAGCGCCTAGAATCCGGGCATGCCACGCGGAGTCGCCACCCCGGAACCCAGGCAGCAGCTTTTCGCTGCTCTGGAGCGGGTGATCGCGCGAGACGGACCGAGTCGACTCACTGGCCGGGCCGTGACCCGTGAGGCCGGCGTCGCCACGGGACTGCTGTACGCACACTTCGCGAACTTCGACGACTTCCTGGTCGGCTACGCGGTCGACCGGACCTTCCAGATCTCCAGCGAGGCGGCCGGCCTTCCCGAGCGCGCCGGGACCGGCACGGTCGCCGGAAATATCAGCGAGGCCCTCCTGGCCACACCGTCGGGCACGCTGCAGGTCCTGACCCGGCTGATGGCCTACCGGCCGGAACTGGCGGCGAACGTCGAAGCGGTGCTGGGGGCCGGAAGCGCCGGACTGCAGACGCTCCAGCGCGCGACCGCCGACTACCTGGCCGCCGAACAACAACTCGGGCGGGTGCCCGCAGGCGCCGACACAGGGGCGCTGGCCTTGGCGGTGGTCGGCGTGCTGCACTACGTCGCACTCACCGGCGGCGCCAGCCCGACAGCGGACACGCGGATCCGCCGGACCGTAACCGCACTGACCGACGGCCTTCCGGCCGTCGCCCCGTCCTGACCCGAGTCGTCGCGGATCGAGCACCGACAGGCCGACGTAGCGTGATGCCGCCAACGGCGGTACGGACCGCCCTCGCCGCCGATCGTGCGCTATGCCACAGCGGGCGAGCCGGACGGCGCCCCCGCACCGAGCCGCCGCTGCCCGAGCGGTCCGGCGGCCAGGATCGGTGCCCCGAACGACAGTCGGCCCCGTCTCACGTCGGGCACCGGGATCACCGGATTCCCGGCATTCGGGCGGGGCTGTAACGAAATCCGGCCCGGTGTCGCACTGAGGAGGGGCCGGCGTTGCCGAGCCGGTTCCTGGCCGGGGTGGGTATGTCCCTGAACAGGGTCGCCCGACCCACCCCGGCCACCCCGTGGGCGCGCCTCCGCGTCCGGTGCGGCTCTGCCAGTAGCCGGCCGGGCCGAAACTTCTACCCGGTCAAACCGCGCGGCGAGCCCACCAGTCGGGAGATTCGGCCTCGCACGAGTTGCGGTCTGCCGCAACGCACGCAGACACCATCAGCGGGCTGGGTCGGCAGTGTGCCGCGGGGCGGCGAGGACCCAGGCGGCGAAGGCTTCGACGCCGTCCACGACCGCCTCGAAACGCGGGGAGTGGAAGAGGTCGAACGCGTGCTGTCCGCCGGGCAGTTCGGCGTAGACCACGGCGTTGGCGGAGGTGTGGCGCAGCCGGCCGGCGAAGTTCCGGGCTGCCTCGACGGTCGCCAGGGCGTCCTTGGTGCCGTGGGCGATGAGGAACGGCGGCGCACCGGGGTTGAGGTACGCCCATGGTTGGTTCGGGGACGGCGCCTGGTCGGGCGTCTCGCCGAAATGGTGGCCGTAGTAGCCGTAGAGGCAGATCGCGGCGGTGACCGAGGTGTCGGCGGACTCGAACCCGGGCTGGAACGCCGGGTCGTTCGGGGTGAGCGCGCTCAGGGCCGCAAGGTTGGAGCCGGCGGAGCTGCCCGCCACGAACAGCCTCGACGGATCGGCGCCGTAGGCGGGGGTGTGCTCGCGGGCCCAGGCGATGACCTTCTTGGCATCGATCTGATGGCCGGGGAAAGATGTCTGGGGCCGCAGCCGGTAGTTGGCGCTGATGCACACCCATCCCCGGCTGGCGAGCTGGTACAGCAGGGGGCGTGCCTCGCGGTTCTTCGCGCCGCTGGTGTAGCCGCCGCCGTGGAAGTAGATCAGGACCGGCGCGTTCTGCGGCGCGTCGCGGCGGCGGTAGATGTCGAGGAGATTCCGGCGCCCGGCGTCCCCGTAGCTGATGTTGGGGATCCGCTCCACGTCACGCCGCCACATGAGGCCCGGTAGCAGCAGGATGCGAGCCCAGGGCCGACGGCGGCGCAGCGGTACGCGCACACGATTCCGCCAGTCGGCCCCCAGCTCCCGGTCGAGGGCCTGCCCGACCACCCGATCGGTCCGCACGCCTCGCCAGGCGGAGACAGCCAGCCCGGCGGAGGTGACGGCCGCCACTGCGGCCGTCACGCTGGCTGCCGACGACTCCAGATCGCCCTGGGCCGCGGTCAGTGCCGTGGAGGCCAGCAGGGCCAGAATGCCCAGGAACGGCACCTCGTTGAGGGTCAGGCCGAACCAGAAGCTCATGGTCGCCAGCGGTCGGGGCCGGCGCGGCGCGACGACGGCGAAGAAGGTGCACCAGGCGACGAGCGCCACCGTGAACACATAACCAACGGGCACTAGGACCCCGCAGACCCGCGGCGACGGTGATCGCGCGGCTCGTACGCCGTGCGGGGGCCTTGGCCGTGTCGACTGCCGCATGTTGTCGTCATGCCGATGAGCTTCGCGGTCCGGGCCGGGTGCGCACATCCGGCCGTCAGCTGCGCCGGCACCCGCTCAGGAGAAGCCGGCTACCAACTTTGGCAGGTGTCGGCGCCCGCCGCCCACTGATTAGCCTCGCCGGGTGAACAGCTTCTCCCTCGGGACGGATGACTGCGCCCGCCGCCCCGGCGCCGCCGCCGTGGCGGCGCTGCTGGGCCCGTCCGGCGTGCTCATCGCGGTGGCGATCCTGGGCTGGTGGATCGATCGTCCGCCCGGCCCGCTGCTCGCGCTCGACCTCGCGGCCGGCGCGCTGGGCCTGCTGCTGACGCCGCTGTTGCTGTGGCGGCCGGTCGCCGCCACGGCCGTGCTCACCGTGCTGGCCGCGGTGTCACCGGCGGCCACCCCATCGGCCACGATCGGCGCTCTGCAGGTGGCGCGGCGCCGGCGGGCCCGGGTTGCGATCGCGGTGGCGGTGGCCGGGGTCGCCGCACACGCGGCCCGCGGCGTCTGGCGGTCCAACGGCGGCATGTCGTACGGCTGGTGGCTGGCGCTGATCACCATCGGCTACGGTGCGCTGCTCGGCTGGGGTGCGTGGGCGCAGGCCCGCGAAGCGCTGATCCGTTCGCTGCGCGACCGGACCCGCCGTGCCGAGGCGGAGCAGGGCCGCCGGGTGGCCGAGGCGCGCATGCTGGAACGCCGCAAGATCGCCCGGGAGATGCACGACGTGCTCGCGCACCGCCTGTCGCTGCTGGCCACGTTCGCCGGGGCGCTGGAGTTTCGTCCGGATTCTTCGCCCGAGCAGTTGTCCCGGGCCGCCGGTGTCGTCCGGGACGGGGTGCACCAGGCGCTCGAGGAACTGCGCGAGGTGATCTCGCTGCTGCGCGACGACGACCCGCCGCACAGCGAGGGCATCCGTCCGCAGCCGGTGCTGGCCGACGTTCCGCGCCTGATCGAGGAGTCCCGCGACGCCGGGACCGAGGTGCTGCTGCGCGAGGCGGTGGACGAGCCGGCCGAGGCGCCCCCGGCGGTGGCCCGCACGGCGTACCGGGTGGTTCAGGAGGGCCTGACCAACGCCCGCAAACACGCCGCCGGCCAGCCGGTCCAGGTCGCGCTGCGCGGCGGGCCCGGCGCCAGCCTGGAGATCGACGTCCGCAACGCGCTGACGCCGGAGCGCACGACGCCGCGCGGCTGGACCGGGGGCGCGGGCCTGGTCGGGCTCACCGAGCGGGTCCACCTGGCCGGTGGGCAACTCGACCACCAGGTGGTCGGCGGGGAGTTCCGCCTGCACGCGTCGATACCATGGCCGGCGTGACTCCGCTGGTGCGCGTGCTCGTCGTCGACGACGACGCCCTGGTCCGCGCCGGGCTGGCGATGATGCTCGACGGCGCCCAGGGCATCGCGGTGGTCGGCGAGGCCGCCGACGGCGACCAGGTGCCGGCCGCGGCCGACGCGCACGCCCCCGACGTCGTGCTGATGGACCTGCGCATGCCGCGGGTCGACGGGATAACCGCCACCCGCCGCCTGCGGGCGCGCCCGCGGCCGCCCGAGGTCATCGTGCTGACCACGTTCGACACCGACGAGAACATCCTGTACGCGCTGCGGGCCGGGGCCAGCGGCTTCCTGCTCAAGGACACCCCGCCGGTCCAGATCGCCGAGGCAGTCCGGCGGGTCGCGGCCGGCGAGCCGATCCTGTCCCCGCGGATCACCCGCCGGCTGATGGACCGGGTCGCCGTCCAGGCCGGCGCGTACGCCCGGGCCAGGGCCACCCTCGCCGCGCTCAGCCCGCGCGAGCACGACGTCGTGGTAGCGATCAGCCAGGGCCGAAACAACGCCGAGGTAGCCACCGCGCTCGACATGACCCTGGCCACCGTGAAGACCCACGTGTCGCATATCCTGGCCAAGCTCGACCTCGACAACCGTACGCAGATAGCGCTTCTCGCCCACGACGCCGGCCTCGTCTGACTGCGTGCCACGGCGCCGCCGCGGGCTCCCGAAGACCGCCGGGCCGCCGTGCGGTCGAGGCGGCGTTGCCGGGTGATCACCTCGGCGCGGCAGCCGTTCGTGGGGATGGTCGGCGGCCAGTGCGAGACGCCGGGTGCCGCCACCCCCGAAGTCCGGCACCCCGTCGGTGACCTGCATCTCACCCGCGAGGCTCTGGAACGGGCGCTGTCTCTCCGGCTGGCCGTTGGTGTGCTTGTCGATTTGCCGCTGGCCGGCCCGTCGGATAGGAAGCTCGCATGCTCAGGGGCAACAAGGTCGGGCTCAGGGCCCGGCACGAGGAGGACATCCCGATCCTGCAAGCGGAGCTCTACGACGACGTGGTCAACTCCGCGCGGTCGGAGAGCCGGCCGTGGCGGCCGATCACGCCCGGCTCGAAGGACCCGCGGCTCGTGGTGGACGACAAGGAGCAGGGGCACGTCCCGTTCTCCGTGGTGGAGTTGGGCGGCGGCACGCTGGTCGGCACCGCGACGCTGTGGGGCATCGACAACCACAACCGGTCCGCGCACATCGGCCTTGGACTGCTCCCGTCCTCCCGAGGGAAGGGCTACGGCACCGACGTGGTCGCGGTGTTGTGCCACTACGGCTTCGTCGTGCGCGGCCTGCACCGGCTGCAGATCGAGACGCTGTCGGACAACGCCGCGATGCTGCGCTCCGCCGAGCGCAACGGCTTCGTCCGCGAGGGCGTGCTGCGCTCCTCGGCCTGGGTGATGGGCGGGTTCCTGGACGAGGTGCTGCTCGGGCTCCTCGTCCAGGACTGGAAACCGGACGCGAGGGCGTAGGCTGCCGCCCGGGGCCGTACCGCTCGGCGTCGTCGCATCCGGATGAGGATGGCGGCGAGGTGGCGGGCAGCCTGGTGGGCATTGGCGAGCTTCTCCGTTCGCACGGCCCGTCCGCGCCACTGCCGCGGGGTGTCCGGGAGCCGCCCGCCAGCGGTGCCTCTGGCGGTGGCGACCCGATGGCCTACGGGATCCGCGTGAGGAAGAAGTCCCGGACGTCCCCGGCGAGCAGGTCCGGCACCTCCATCGCGGCGAAGTGGCCGCCACGGTCGAATTCCGACCAGTGCCTGATGTCGTACAGCCGCTCGGCCAGCGGTCGCACCGACTGCGTGATGTCGTGTGCGAACACCGCCACGCCGACCGGGACCCGGCACGGCGCGGTCCGCCCCCGGGGAGCGTCGTGGTGCAGCCGCGCCGAGGAGGCCGCGGTGGCGGTCAGCCAGTACAGCGAGATGTCGGTGAGCATCCGATCGTCGCTGATCTGCGAGCGGGGGTCCGTCCACTGCGCGAAGCGCTCGGCTATCCAGACCAGCTGGCCGACCGGCGAGTCGGTCAGCGCGTAGCCGATGGTCTGGGGGGGTCAGGGCCTGCAGCGCCTGGTACGGCGGACGGTTCGCCATCAGCTGCCTGACCTTGTCCAGCCGGGCTTCGTCCGTCTCGGACAGCTCGATGTCGGCATCCGGGTCCGGCCGGGTCGGCAGGTAGTTGATGTGCACGCCGACGACCTGCTCGGGTGCCACCGCGCCGAGCGCCAGCGATATCCCCGCGCCGAAGTCGCCACCCTGCGCGCCATAGCGCTCGTACCCGAGCCGGCGCATCAGCTCGGCCCAGGCCCGCGCGACCCGAACGACGTCCCAGCCGCGCTCGTGGGTCGGCCCGGAGAAGCCGTAACCCGGGATGGACGGAATCACCAGGTGGAAGTCGCGCGACAGCGGCTCGATCACGTCGAGGAACTCCAGGAACGAACCGGGCCAGCCGTGGGTGAGGATCAGCGCGAGCGCGTCCGGTTTCGGAGACCGTACGTGGACGAAGTGGATGTTCTGTCCGTCGATCTCGGTGGTGAAGTGCGGAAGCTCGTTGAGCGTGGCCTCGTGCTCGCGCCAGTCGTAGCCGGTGCGCCAGTATTCGGCCAGTTCCTTGAGCCGCGCCAGCGGGAAGCCGTAGTCCCACCCGGCGTCGGCGACCTCGTTGGGCCAGCGGGTGCGGGAGAGCCGGTCGGTCAGGTCGTCGAGGTCGGCCTGGGGGATGTCGATGCGGAACGGCTTGATCATGGCTCAACTCCACAGGGTTTCATTCGGCACCTAAATGTTAGGGCGACCAACGTTTGGTGTCCGAACGATACCATGACCGTTGGTGCCACCAACGGTCCGTTAGACTTGTCACGTGGAGAACCCGTCCGAGAAGGCGCCCGCCCGGTGGGAGGGCCTGCCCAGCTGGCTGCTGGCCCAGACCGCCAACCACGCGCACCGGCTGGTGGCCGACGGGTTCTCGTCCGTCCGTGCCCGCGGCTACCACTACCGCCTGCTGGCGACGCTCGAGGACTTCGGCCCGGCCAGCCAGGCCGCGCTGGGCCGCCGGAGCGGGATCCACGTCAGCGACATGGTCGCGACGATCAACGAACTCGCCGATCGCAAGCTGGTCGAGCGCGCCCCGGACCCCTCCGATCGGCGGCGCAACATCATCTCGCTGACCGCCGCGGGCAGGCGGCAGCTGCGGCGACTGGAGGAGCAGTTGGCCGAACGCCAGGACGAACTGCTGGCTCCGCTGTCAACCGAGGAGCGGCAGCGGTTGACCGAGCTGCTGTCCAGGCTGTTGGATCACCACAATCGGCGAACCGGTGCCCCCGAGGAGCCGTCGCGCTGACGGTGCTCCCCTCCCGGCCGTCGCGTTCACCGTCGTCGACGGCCGGCTCGCCGACGTCGCGGCCCTGACCGCCCCCGGCCGGGCTCGCGTCCATGGGCCTGCCGGATCCGGGGCGAGTCGCTGCCGACGCGTCCGGAGCGACGAGGGATCTTCGCCCCGTCTCGGTTCGTCGGAGGCGGTGCCGTGACGACCGGGGCCCTGGCCCTCGACCCGGCCGACGAATGTGGACTCGTGCGCCAGCGGCCGGCCGCGTCGCCCTGCTCCGAGCGGACGCGGCCGGCTGCTGGCGGTCAGCCGACGAGTCGGTAGCCGGCCTGCTCGACCGCGCTTCGCACGTCGGCGGTCTCCAGCGTGGTGTCGCTGGTGACGGTGACCGCGCCACTGGCCACATCGACCTCGACGCCCGCGACGCCGGCGACGGCTCGCAGCTTCCTGCTCACCGACGCGGCGCAGCCTCCGCACGTCATGCCGGCCACCGTGTAAAGGGTACGGGTGCCGGTGGCTGACGCGGCGGCGTCAGCGGCGGCGGGGGCGCAGCCGCAACTGGACTCGTTGGTGCACATGCGCATCTCCTTCGGTGTGGGTGGGCGCGGGAGGCCGACGAGGCGGACCGGTGCCGCCGGTCATGGCCGGCCCTCAGTGGAGTACGACGCTACCCCTGGAGGGTATATGTCGCAAGATCTCAATGAGACGGCGCACTCTCAGCGGCGCCGCCTTGACCGCCGATACCCCTACCGGGTACACCTTCAGCACCTACCCATACCCCCCTGGGGTTTGAAGGAGTGATGGAGATGTCGCACGGAACGAAGCGGTGGTGGGCACTCGGCCTCATCGCGCTCGCGCAGTTCATGGTCATCATGGACACCTCGATCATCGGCGTCGCCCTACCTCGGATGCAGGCGGATCTCGGCTTCTCGCCAGAGAACCTGTCCTGGGTGTTCAACGCCTACGTCGTGGCCTTCGGCGGTCTGCTGCTGCTCGGCGGCCGGCTGTCGGACCTCTTCGGTGCCCGGCGCGTGTTCAGCGCCGGCTGGTTGATCCTGCTGGTCGGTTCGGCCGCCGCCGGCCTCGCCGACAGCGTCGCCGTCGAGCTGGCCGCCCGCGCCACCCAGGGCGTCGGTGCCGCCCTGATCGCGCCGTCGGCGCTGACGCTGCTGATGATGCTCTTCGGTGCCGAGCCGCGGGAACTGACCAGGGCCCTCGCGCTGTACGGTGCCGCCGCGCCCGCCGGCGGGACCGCCGGCGTCTTCCTCGGCGGCGTCATCACCGAGTACGTGAGCTGGCCCTGGGTGTTCTACATCAACATCCCGATCGCCCTGCTGGCCGTCATCGCCACCCCGGCGTTGATGCCGGCCGGCGGCGCCCGCCGGGGTTCGCTCGACGTCGCCGGAGCGCTCACCGTGACCGTCGGTCTCGGGGCCGCCGTCTACGCGATCGTCCGCGCTCCCGAGGTCGGCTGGTCCTCCGGGCAGACCTGGTTCGTCCTCGCCGGTGCCGTCGTCGCGCTGGCGGCGTTCCTCGCCATCCAGGCCGCCCGTCGCGAGCCGCTGATGCGGCTGTCCATCTTCCGCGCCCCGAACCTCGCCGCCGCCAACGTCGCCCAGGTGCTGCTCGGGGCGGCCTGGATCCCGATGTGGTTCTACCTCAACCTGTACCTGCAGCAGGTCCTCGGCTACAGCGCCTTCCCCAGCGGTGCCGCGCTGCTGCCCATGACAGTCCTCATCATGGTCGGAATGGTCGCCCTCGCACCGCGGGCCATCAACCGGTTCGGCCCCAAGCCCATGGTGGTGACCGGCCTCGCGGTCCTCGCCGCCGGCCTCGGATGGCTCGCCCTGATCCGTCCCGACGGCACCTTCGTCGCCGACGTCCTGCCCGCCTCACTCGTCGCCGCGCTGGGCATGTCACTCGCGTTCATCCCGTCGCTGGGCACCGCGATCTCCAGCGCCCGACCCGAGGAGGGTGGCCTCGCCTCGGGCATCGTCAACACCAGCTATCAGGTCGGCTCCGCCCTCGGCCTGGCCGCCATGACCGCCGTCGCCGCCGCCCACGGCGCCGACCGGCTCGGCGACCTGCCGGCCCTGACCGACGGCTACTCCGCCGCCTTCATCGGCGCGGGGATCATCGCCGCCGGAGGAGCTGTCATCGCCGCGGTGACCCTGCGCACCGCCGCACCCCGCCAGAACACCGCCGAGGCCGAGACCGCACGGGTCGGTTGACGCGATCTCCCACCCGTCGCCTGACCGGTCTGCGGGGCGGACGGCCGCAACGGCCGCCGCCCCGGAGGCGGGCAGGGGGAGTAGCGGCAGCCCCGACACGTGGCGGCCACCATCAGGCGGTGGGCGCCGACGCGGGTTCATCGGGAAGCAGGACCGCGGTTACGGATTCGCGCACCCGGCTTGCCCGCGACCGGCTGGTCGTCGCGCGGGTCACCGGAGTTCGCGGGCGTAGCAGACCGAGAGCGGCTCGCCCCGGTACGGGCCGAAGTTCTCGGTGCGGTGGTAGCCCTCGCGTTCGTAGAAGCGCATGGCCTCGGGCTGGGCGGTGCCGGTCTCCAGCAGCATCGTGACCACCCCGAGGCGGCGCGCCTCGTGCTCCAGGGCGCGCAGGATCGCGGTGGCCACGCCGGAGCCGCGGGCCGCCGGCTCGACGTACATGCGCTTGATCTCCGCCGAGCCGGGCTCCAGCAACCGCAGCCCGCCACAGCCCACCGCCACGCCGCGCGCGTCGCGGGCGACGAGGAACACGCTCACGCTCTGCGCGGTGGGCGCGTCGCCCGGCTCGTGGTCGTCACTGCCGTAGCGGGCGTCGAGTTCGGCGCGCTGGGCGGCGCGCAGCCGTGCCCCGTCGGCGCCGTCCCACGGCTCCGATTCGACCAGGAACCGCACGTCCATGCCTGCCTCCATTCCGTAACAGCCGTTACCGTAACGGATGCTACGCTACCGACGGCGGAGGGGGAACGATGGCCAGATCACGCGACCTGCGGGCGCACCAGCAACGCCTGTCGGCCGCCACCTGGGCGGTGCTCGCCGAGCACGGCGTCGCCGGCCTCACCCTCCGGGCGGTCGCCGAGCGGGCCGGATGCAGCACCGGACTGGTGCTGCACACGTTCCCCGACAAGCGCGCCCTGCTCATCCACGCCCGCACCCTGCTGCACGAGCGCACGGGCGCGCGCGCCGACGCCGCGGAAGCCTCCGGGGCCGACCCGCTGGCGGCTCTGCGCGCCGTGCTGCTGCAGGCCGCGTCCGTCAGCGACGACAAACGTGAGGAGGCGCGGGTGTGGGTCGGTTTCCTGGCCGCCGCGTTGGCGGACGCCGACCTCGCCGCGCTGCACCAGGCACACAACCGTGCCTTCCTGCATCGGGTGCGGCGCCTCGTGGCCGCCTGCCGACCCGAGTGGAGCCACGCGCAGGCCATGCAGGCCGCCGCCGCCCTGATCGCCCTGGTCGAAGGGCTCAACGCGCTGGCCGCCGTCGACCCGCAGACCTACTCCGCAGCCGTGCAGGAGACAGCCATCGACAACGCTCTCGCCCCGGTCCGTGCCGGAGCGAGCTGAGCCGGGATCCGCACGGCGCCGCGGTCGACCGCCGGACGCGTCTCCGCCGGCCAGGATCCTGTTCCCGGTCGCTCGGCAGGGGGAGCCGCGAGTCGCCGCTACGAGCCGGCCGTCGCGCCGGTCGGGCTCGTCGCGCCCCCGGTCGGCTCCTCGGCCGGCAGCGGAGCGCTGCCGGCCGGATCGTCGGCGCCCTGCGAGTCGCTGAACATCGCCTCGCCTTTGACCAGCCACGCGACACCGAAGGCGAACACCGCGACCGCCTCGCACCAGAACAGCGGCTTGAGCGTGTCACGGGTGGAGTCGGGCAGCGCGTTGCTCGCCACGGCGAGCGTGATGGCGCCGATGATGACGATGCCGCAGGCGTAGTAGATGCCGTTGCGGACCCGCGTGCGTCCTGTCGCGGGGGCCGTCGACGCGGTCCTGGGAAACAGGAAGATGCAGAAGACGGCCAGCAACAGGAACAGCGCCGCGGCCGCGACCTGGTGCACCCGCCCGATCGTGACGTCGGTGGGAGTCAGCGCGCCGGGCGGTGTTCCCGTCGCCGCCGGGAACACCGCCACCGCGATCGCCAGCACACCGGCGATCGTGCTCAACACGTCGTCCAGCCTGCGGTAGCGGTAGCAGATGAGGAAGACGCCGATGGCGCACATGGCACCGACGAAGACGTCCCGCATGTCGGTGTAGTAGAAGGAACTGATCGAGTCGTGCATGCGGAGATCGCCGGTGAGCAGCGCGTTGCCGACGGTCAACACGACAGGCAACGCGATGCCGACCGTGCCGATGCCGAGGCGTAGGCGGCGGATGGTCACGGCATCCTGTGGCGGTTTGACGGGCGAGGACACGTCGCCTCCCCTCTGTCGCAGCGGCCTCGGCCGGGCGAGCCGGGCCGCACCGGGCAACGCTGTAGCTCTCAGTTGAATCCCTGCGACGCCCGGTGTCAACCGGGCTGCCTCCGCAGCGCGTGGCCCGCGTGACAGTCGGTCCGCCGGGAGCGTCGCCGCCCGTCACCCGAGGCCGAGAGATGTCGGTTGCTGATCCCCGCGGCGGTCCTGAGGATCGGTTCGTCGAGGTTCTGGCGCAGTGGGTGCGGACGTCGTGGGCAAGCGGTTGGCAGGCGGCAGCGCGCCGCGACGCCGCGCCGGTGGGTTTCGTGCTGCCGACGCTCAGTGCCCCGCGGTTCACGAGGTGTCGATGGACGAGGCGCACGACTTCGAGCCGCGAGGGTCGATGCGGGACGGGGAGCCTGATCTGGCGTACGGGCCGACGACGCCCGACGTCTTCACGGGGTTCCGACTCGTCGCGTCGATGAGCGTGGGCTGTTGCGCTAGCGGGCCGTCCGTCGCGGCGTGCCGGGCAGGACGACGATCACTCGCGAGGGGTCGGGAGCGCGCCCGTGTGGAGTCGCTGGAGTCGCCACAGAAGCACCACTGAGCGGTCGGTGGGCCGCTGGCAATCAGCCGCGGTCGGGAACGGCCATCTCGCCGAGCAGGGACCAGTCGTCCTGCGGGACCGTCACATTGACGATGCGGGGCGTCTCGGCGAGGTGGGGCGGCAGGGTCTGTTGCGCGGTCCTGAAGTGCGGGGACTGGACGTGCGCCGCGCCGGCGTTCTCGTCCCGGAACGCCTCGACCAGGACGTACTCCGTCGGGTCGTCGACGCTGCGGGACCAGTCGAACCAGAGGCATCCCGGCTCGCGGCGGGTGGCCTGGGTGAACTCGTCGGCGATCTCGGGCCACCGGTCGGCGTGCTCGGGCAGTACCCGGAACTTGGCGGTAATGAAGATCATTGACATCTCCCGTTCGTGGGCTGCCCCGCCCCTCGGCCAGTGCCGGCCGGATTGCCGGGGTGGGTGACGGACCGGCTCAGCCAGCGTGAACCGAGACGGTGAGGTCCGTGAACGACGCGGGACTGGCGGTTTCCACCCTATACGCCCGGAATGCAGAGCCCTTGGTCAGGTTCACCACGAATCGCGGAGTGAGTTCGGCGGTGGTTCCGGTCGTCGAGGTGGCGAGGCCGGCGTCGGCCAGATCGAGCGCCGCGTCGCGCAGCGCGTAGGGCCCGAACACGTCGGTCGTCGGCGGTGCCGCCTGGCGGCTGGTGGGAGTCGCCGGTGCGCTGCCCGCGCCCTTGGTGACCTGCCACTGGCCGGGGTCGTAGGAGTCGCCGTCGGTGAGGTAGCTCCATCGGACGCCACTGATCGCCCAGTGCCCGTCGGCCTGGCTGACCTGGGACGAGCGTAGATCGAGGACGGACACCCCGTTGGTGCCCACCACCCGTGCGGTCTCGCTCGACGTGCCGGCGCCGGTGACGATCATCGCCGTGTCCTCACCGACGCCGTACACCCGGTCGTGGCCGGTGTCCGCGGCGAGCCTGATCGAGCGGCCGGTCCGGCCACGGGCGTCGAAGTGGGTGTCGACGAGGCCGGAGGTGAAGAAGTTGAACCCGCCAGCCGGCCAGTGGCCGAGGATCTCGTCGTCGTCGAAGTAGCCCGGCCGTGATCCGTCGCGGACCCCGTAGTAGCTCAGCCCGCCGGTGATCATGTGTGGGCCGGCGAAGATCTGCATGCCGGCACTGGTGCCCGCGACCGGTGCGCCGGCGAGGAACCGCTGCCGGATCGCGGCGAGCACCGCGCCGTCAGCGCCGTCGGCGTGGATCATCGACTGGACGTAGCGGAACTGGTCTCCGCCGGTGAAGAAGAACCCGGTCATCGACGCGGCCAACGCGGCGTGGGACGGGTCGTCGCCGCTGCCGTCGCGTTTCGCGGTCACCGGGATCCAGGTGGCCTCCGCGGCTCCGTACCGCTCGAGGACCTTGCCGACCTGGTTGGCGCTCCAGTGTGGGGTCGCCGACGACGCACTGAGCACGCCGATACGCGCCTGGGCGCCGCCCGCCCGACGGACGAACTCGCCGTAGACGGCGCTGTTGTCGTCATCCAGCGCGCCGCCGATCAGCATGATCGCGCCCGGGCCGGCGTTCGTCCCGCCGGGCTGCGCGGACGCGCCGGACGGGGGCAGGGCCCCAGCGACTGCGGCGACGAGCAGCGTGGTGAGCAGCGGCAGAAACCTCGGCCGGGTCATGGGACGACGCTAGACACCGGCGCCACAGGCGTCAAGGAACGTGAATGTCCGGCTGCGGATCAGGACTGCGGGGACGCCGTGAGCTTCGCGATGTCGGGGGCGTAGACGGTCATCCAGTCCGGACGCAGCCGGTAGTAGACCACGTCGTTGTCCCAGTCGAAGAGGTCGTCGCCGTAGAAGTCCTTGAGGTACGCCAGCACGTCCGGCCAGTCCGCGGCCGGCTCGCCGTCCCGGGGGTTGAGGATCTCCGCCTTGCCGTGCGTGAACACGCCCAGGTCCTCACCGCGCATGTGCGCGGCGCTGACGGCGGGCCGCGCCGCGAGGTGGCGGGCCTTGGCGGCGCCGCGCGCCGTGCCGAAGTGCCACTTCCCGTGCAGGAAGTGCCCGTCCACGCCGCTGATCCGCGGCTCGCCCTTCGCCGTCACGGTGGACAGGGCGAGGGTGCACATGCCGGTGAGGACCTGGGTGAGCTGCTCCGCGGTGAGGGTGCGCTCGCTGTTGATGATCGAGCGGAGGTGCGAGGTGGAGCGGGAGAGCGAGGCGTCGAGGAGGGCCTGGAGCTCTTCGAGCTCCTCTGGAGTTTCGCGCATGGAGGTCCTTGTCTATCCGTAGGCCCGGTCCGCGCCCACCATCGAGGCCGACCGGTTGACGCCATGCTCGACCCAAAACCTGACACCCTGCGTCCTGTTTCTTGCCTCGTTTTGCCAACCGCGCCGCAGCCGCACTAGTCGGGCCGGACGGTGAGCGGGACGTCCCGCAGGTCGGGCACCTCCTGCCGGCGCGGTTCCCGGGTCAGAATCGCGGTGAACTCCTCCGGTCGGACCTCCAGGTACGACGGGGCCTCGACGTCGGGGAACCCGCCCGCGGCGACCACGGCCGGGGTGGGGCACTGCCGCTCCGGGCGTACCTGGATGATCTGCCCCGGCCGGACCAGGTACGACGGGCGGTTGACCTTGCCCCCGTCCAGGGTGAACGTGTTGCGCTCGACCAGGCTGCGGGCCTCGCCGACGGTGCGGGCGAAGCCGGCCCGGTGCACCAGCGCGTCCAGCCGCTGCTCCAACTGCCCAGCCAGGTTGTCCGCCGCGTCGCCCGGCTGTCCGGCGGCCGCCACCAGAGCCCGCACCAGCTGCCGCTCCCGCAGGTCGTACGCGGCCCGGACCTGCCGCCGCTCCGCGTCGGGCAGCCGGTAGCCGCGTGGCGCGCGACGGGGGCCGCCCCGGACCCCGATCGGATGCCGCTGCCGGCGCAGTCGGTAACCGTGCGCCGGCTTGAGCGGTACGACGTCGGTCGGCGCGATGTTGGCCTTCGAGCGCAGCGTCATGGGTGCCCTCCCTCGGTGTCGTGGCCACCACCGTGTCCCCGACCGGGGTGAGCCGGCCCCACCCGGTGCGGGTGATCCGTCCGGGTGGGGCCGGGTCGCGGCCTCGGGCCGCCGGTTCGCCCGGCCGCCGCCAGCCTCAGCCGGTCACCGAAGCCGCACCGCTGACCCCCGCCGGGGGGATGCCGAGGGTCTTGAGGACCTGCTGGGCGGTCGCGACGCTGGACTGCGGGTTCTGGCCGGTGACGAGGTTGCCGTCGACCACGACCGTGTTCGACCACGGCGTGCCCGCCTGAACCGTCGCGCCGCGCTCGCGCAGGGTCGTCTCGACCCACCACGGGGTGGCGTCGCCGAGGCCGCCCTGGCGCTCCTCCTCGTCGGTGAAGACGACCAGCCGCCGCCCGGCGAAGGTGAAGGTGCCGTCGGGGCGGTTGGCGGCGAGCAGCGCCGCCGGCCCGTGGCAGAGCGCGGCGATGAGTTGGCCGCGGTCGTCGGCGTCGGTGAGCAGCCGTCCGAGTTCGGCGTCGGTGGCGAGGTCGGCCATCGGGCCGTGCCCGCCCGGGATGTAGATGGCGTCGTACGAGGCCGCGTCCACCTCGGCGATGGCCAGCGGCGCGGACAGGTCGGCGGAGATGCCGGCGAGGTAGTCGCGGAACGTGGCCGCCTCGGCGTCGCCGACCCCGCCTCGGGCGTCGAGGCTGACCGCGTCGACGGTCGGGGCGACGCCGCCGGGCGTGGCGATGTCGACGTCGACGCCGGCATCGCGGAAGACCTGGTGGGAGGCGGCGAGTTCCTCGGCCCAGAAACCGGTCGGGTGGCTGGTGCCGTCGGCGAGGGTCAGGCTGTCGGCGCCGGTGACGATCATCAGGATCTTGGTCATGGAAGGCTCCTGTGCGGTACGAGGAATCAACTTTTGTCGGACGTCGGGGGTCAGTGGCCGGGCGCGGGGACGTCGTTGTCCCGCGTGCGGGGGCGTCAGGCCCGGGCGCCAGCGGGGCTGGCCGCGACGGGCGTCGCGGTGTTGCGTGCGGCGTGCCGGGTGGCGACCAGCAGGACGAGGAGGCCGGCGAAGGTGAGCGCCGCCCCGTCCCACAGGGTGGAGGTGTAGCCGAGGCCGGCGCTGATGGTCACGCCGCCGATCCAGGCGCCGAGGGCGTTGCCGACGTTGAAGGCGGCGATGTTGGCGCCGGATGCCAGGGTCGGCGCCTGCCCGGCGTACTGCATGATCCGCATCTGCAGGCCGGGCACGGTGGCGAAGCCGAACGCGCCCATGAGCGCCAGCGAGATGACGGTCATGGTCTGGCTCGGCGCCGTGACGGCGAAGACGACCAGGACCGCGGTCAGCGCGGCCAGGACGGCGGTGAGCGTCGCGGACACCGATCGGTCGGCGGCCTTGCCGCCGAGGGTGTTGCCGGCGAACAGGCCCAGGCCGAACAGGACCAGCAGCCAGGGGACGGTGCCGGCGGCGAAGCCGCTGACCTCCGTCAGGGTGTACGCGATGTAGGTGAACGCGCCGAACATGCCCCCGAAGCCCAGGATCGTGATCAGCAGCGAGAACCACACCTGCGGGTGGGCGAAGGCCTTGAGTTCGTGGCGCAGGCCGCCGGTGGTGGCGGTGGCGGTGTGTGCCGGAACGAGGGCGGCCATGCCGACCAGGGCGACGACGCCGATGGCGGTGATCGCCCAGAAGGTGGATCGCCAGCCCAGTTGCTGGCCGAGGAAGGTGCCGAACGGGACGCCGAGCACGTTGGCGGCGGTGAGCCCGGTGAACATCATGGCGATCGCGGCCGCTTGGCGGGACGGCGCGACGAGGCTCGCCGCGACGACCGAGCCGATGCCGAAGAAGGCGCCGTGGCTGAGGGCGGCGACGATGCGGCCGGCCATCATCAGCTCGTACGTCCCGGCCAGCGCCGAGGCCAGGTTGCCGGCGATGAACAGGAGCATCAGCCCCATCAGGACGTGCTTGCGGTTGAGTCGGGTGACGGCGGCGGTCAGGCCGATGGCGCCGACGGCGACGGACAGGGCGTAGCCGGAGATCAGCCACCCGGCGGCGGATTCGGTGACGGCGAAGTCGGCGGCGACCTCGGGCAGCAGGCCCATGATCACGAACTCGGTGAGGCCGATACCGAACCCGCCGATCGCGAGAGCGAGCAGGCCCAGTGGCATCTTTCGCAGGTCAGCAGACATCGTTTCTCCAGTGGCGGACATGTAGCGCGCCTGCAACTACCGGCGCGTGCAACACCGATACTTGCGCGCGCCGCCTATCGGCGCAAGCGTGCCACTGGTCACATGGCAGGCGTCTGCAACTATCCGCGTACGCGGCTAGAATTGCGGGCGTACATCCGGCCGTTCGGGCGGCCGGGCGGCACCGGCAACAGCGAGGAGCGCGGGGACGTGGGCATCGGCGACGAGGCGGTCGAGATCCGGGCCCAGGGCTGGCGGACCCTCGCGGCCCTGCACGGCCTCATCGACACCGCCCTCGAGAAGGCGCTGCAGGCCGGGCACCACCTCTCGGTCGTGGAGTACACGGTGCTCGACGCCCTGTCGCGCCAGGACGGCTGGCACATGCGCATGCAGCAGCTCGCGCGCGCCGCCGCCCTCTCCAGCAGCGCCACCACCCGGCTGGTCAACCGCCTCGAAGACCGTGGGCTGCTCACCCGCGTCCTGTGCCAGGACGACCGTCGGGGCATCTACACCGAACTGACCGAGCGGGGCTGGGCGCTGCTCAACCAGTCGCGTCCGACCCACGACGAGGCTCTCGCCGCCGCGTTGGCGCAGGCCGAGGAACTCCCGGAGCTGGCCCCGCTGGTCGACGCCCTGCACCGCCTGCCCGCCAAGACCGCGCAGGTCGCCCACCCCTGACCGCCGTCTCGGGCGGCTCGCTTCGCGGCGACCCCGCTGGCCGCCGCCGGTTGGGCGGTCAGCGCCCGGCCTGCGGTCCCGCACTCACTGAAGCAGCCTGCCGGGCCTTCTCGCGCCGGTCGGCGTGGGGCCTGCGGCGGCTGGATCCTTGGCGTGTCGCCGCCTCGCGTACCCGACGGGCGGCGACGGTCGTTCGTCGGGCGTCGCGAGGGCGGTCTTCCCGGAGGGGTGCGGTGTGACGGCGGCGTCTGCCGTGAACGTCGCGGAGGATCGGCCCTGTCGCGGGCCGGTCGTCGCTCCGTGTCGACCGGCCGGACCATGCCGTGACGGCCGAAGGTCGGCGAAATTCACTTGAAACATGTATAGCTATCGATGTCTCCGGTGCGGTACAGCTGTTCTCGACAACAGGAACACCTAGCAAACGGAGGCGTGCCATGCCGACAACTCGTCGTGCCCTGGGGGCGGCCGGCGCAGCGCTGCTGCTGGTGGCGGCTGCGCTGATCGCCGTGGGAGCGAACCACCGCGCCACGGAATCCGAGCGGGTGGCGCTGGCCGCAGCGGCCGCCGCCCGCGCTGTGCCAGCACTGTCGGAGGAGGGCCTCCGTGCGGTCCTGCTGCCGAAGACGGACCACCCCGCGGGTACCGAACTGGTGGAGATGTCGTTGGCCGACGCGGCGGGGATGTTCGCGCCCGACCCCGACACCACCGTCTCGCCGGTGGCCTGCCTGGGCCCCCTGCAACTGGCGATCGGCGAGCAGGGCAGGGCCGCCGACGGCTGGATCCAGGTCGGCAGCCGGCGCGACGCCGAGAAGGGCACCACGGGCAGGTTCACCGCGACCGTCGGGCAGTTGCCCGACGGGCTGGATCTCGCCCGGCTCCGCGAGGTGGCGGGCACCTGCACGGCCGGCAGCCTGACCTGGCAGTCGCTGAAGGTCCGCGCGACGATCACGCTGGCCGAGGTGCCGGCTCCGCCACTGGACGGGGCCGCGACGTACGGGCTGCAGTCGACCATCACATTCACCGGCCTGACGCAGCAGCAGTTCGACCAACTGGTCGCGGACTCCTGCCGGGTCGAGGCGGCGTCGGCCGTCGTCGAAGCCGGCTGGACCTGCGACGAGGGCGCGGGCGCCGGCACGGTCGCCAACCAGTCCACCGGGGACTACACCGTCCGGCAGTACCAGCTCTACGTGGCCAGGGGGAACCACTACCTGGAGGTCTGCGAGCCGGACCTGGCCACGGCGATCTCGATGTCGCAGCGGCTGTACGACCGGATGCGCTCGATCGTCAAGTGATCCGGGGTCGGCGACCCGGCTCGACCTCCCGCGCCCGTGGGCGGCCGAGCCGGGTCACCGGGCGCCCGCCGCGGAGGCCCCCGACAGCGGCTCGCGTGGCCCCCGGTAGGACTGGGTCTGGCTGTAGACGAGGTTGGTGGTGGTGCTGCCGAACTGCGCCAACTCGTCGACGACCTGTTCGAGGTGGGCCATCGAGGTGGTGGCCACCTTCAGCACGTAACAGTCGTCGCCGGTGACGCGCAGGCACTCCAGGATCTCGCCGCGCTCGCCGAGCAGCCGGTGCAGCGGTTGGTGCCGGCTGCCCGGATACTTCAGGCGCACCACGGCGAGGATCGGCAGGCCCGCCTTGACCAGGTCGACCTCGGCGCGATAGCCGGTGATCACGCCGGCTGTCTCCAACCGCTTGACGCGCTCCGTCGTCGCGGACGCGCTCAAGCTGACCCGCCGCCCGAGCTCGGTCAGCGGGATGCGGCCGTCACGTTGCAGCTCCGCCAGGATCGCCCAGTCCGTCGCGTCGAGGTTCACGGCCATCGCGAAAGGATACCGGCAGATCCACGGAAGACCGGCCCGCACACCGGGAAAAGCCTGTTCATGAGCCGATCTTCCCCGCATAGGCTTGCCGTCATGGAGATCGGCGTCAACGTCCCCAACTTCGGGCCAGGCACCAACCCCGGCGTGCTGCGCCGCTGGGCGCAGACGGTCGAAGGACTCGGGTTCGCCGCACTGCTGGTCTCCGACCATGTCGCGGTGACCCCGGACGTCGCGGAGCAGTACCCGGCGCCCTTCTACGAGCCCTTCACGACCCTGGCGTGGCTGGCCGGCCTCACCGACCGGATCCGCCTCGGTACGACCGTGCTCGTCATGCCGTACCGGCATCCACTGCTCACCGCCCGCATGGCCGCCAACCTGAACGAGGTCAGCGGAGGACGGTTCATACTCGGTGTCGGCGTCGGCTGGGCCCGGCAGGAGTTCGCGGCGCTCGGCGCCGCGTTCGACCAGCGCGGCCGCATGACCGACGCGTACCTGCGTGCCGTGCGGACCGCATGGCAGGACGAGTCGGACTACGGCAGCCGACGGATACCGATCTGGATCGGCGGCAACAGCGACGCCGGTCTGCGCCGGGCGGTACGCCTCGGCGAGGCGTGGCACCCGCTGCGCCGCACCATGCCCTGGCTGCGCGCGGCCGTGGACCGCATGCGGGCCCACGCCACCGAACAGCACCGCCCCGTGCCGCCGTTCGTGCCCCGCATCGCGCTGCGGCTCACCGGCGCGCCCGTCGCCGGAGCGGACAGGTTGGCCGGCGAGGGCAGCATCGGGCAGGTCGTCGACGACCTGGACGAGCTGCGCCAGCTGGGCGCCGACACGGTCGTGCTCGACCCGTTCAACGGCGACCCGGAGGAGACCCGCCGTCCCGAGGTCGCCTGGCAGGCCCTCGCGACGGTGGCCGCCCACCGCGACCGGTACGCCGGCAAACCGTGAAGGAGTAACTGTGACCCCCGACGACGAACGTCATCTGCGGCGCGCGCTCGAACTGGCCGCCGAGGCGCGGGCGGACGGCAACCCGCCGTTCGGATCGCTGCTGGTCGGCGCGGACGGCGCCGTCCTGGCCGAGGAGCGCAACACCTCGCTCACCGACGCCGACATCTCGGCCCATCCGGAGCTGAAGCTGGCCAGGTGGGCGGCGCGCGAACTCGCTGCCGAGGCGGCGGCCGGCACGACGATGTACACCAGCTGCCAACCCTGCAACATGTGCACCGGCGCGATCGAGCGCTCCGGGCTCGGCCGCGTGGTGTTCGCGCTCTCCACCGACCAACTCCGGGCGCTCAAACCGTCCGGCGGGTTCGCCCCCGTGCCGCACGAGGGGCCGGCCCTCTTCGACGAGGCGCGGATCCCGGTCGACGGCTACTACCGTTAACGACTCGCGGTCGTGCGGGACCGCGGCAGTTGGTCGACCGGGCGGACACCCCGCGCTCCGCGCCGGACCGCGGCCCCGGACGGGTCAGCAGCGTGGCACGTTGGGTATGAAGCCGTCGTGGCCGGTCAGGACGTAGGCGTCTGAGACGTACCGGCTGGTGCCGATCCGGTTCCAGACGTTCGTCGTGCCGTAGGGGCCGGTCACCGTCGTGCCGACGGCCTGGCAGTAGATGCTGACGGTCGCGCCGTCAGCGACGGAACCCACGATGCTGTAGCCGGCGCCGGGTCCGGAGCGTACGTTGAGGCTGGCCCCCTCGGTGTTCACCGTGCCGGAGCCGATGGCGGTCCGCCCGTTGACCAACTGCAGGTAGTAGGTCCAGTTCCAGTGCGGCCCCGGATCGGTGTGGGTGGCCCCGGGCACCTCGTTGTGGCCGATGATGTGCGCCCGGTCTTTGGGGATGCCGTACTTGTCGGCGAGGCTGCGGGTCAGGGCCGCGGAGGCCCGGTACATCGCGTCGGTGAACCAGGCCGCGTTGTCGACGTAACCCTCGTGTTCGATGCCGATGGACTGGGTGTTGTAGGTCCAGTTGCCGGCGTGCCAGGCGATGTCCTTCTCGCGTACCGACTGGGTGACCGCCCCGTCGGACGAGCGGAACGTGTAGTGCGCGCTGGCCTTGGCGGCCGGGTTCTGGAACCAGCTGATCGAACCGGCGTAGCTGCCCTGCGTCACGTGGATGACGATGTAGCGGACGGGGTGGCTGCTGGGCCGGGTGGCGACGGTGTAGTTGCTGGCGCTGGCCGGTGCCCACGCGGCCGGCCCGTAGTCGGTGCTGAGGACGCCGGCCTCGCCCGCCGCCTGACCGAGTGCGCCCCGTCGCGGGGCCACCGGCCGCCCTGCCACCGTCACCCCGCCCGGCTGTCCCGTCTCGAAGCCGGTTTCGAGCAGGTCGTAGACGGCGTCTGCGTAGAGCCGGGCGGTCGACGGGGTGGCTGCGCCGCCGTAGCGGGCGACCGAGGCGAACCAATTGTTGACGTCCGCGCGCCCGGCCGGGGTCAGGCCGGCCTGGTCGGCGTAGGAGCGCAGGACGGCCGCCGCCCCGGTGATGTTCGCGGCGGGGTCGGCGCGCAGCGTGCCGCGGTGGAGCCCGGTCAGCGTGGCCGCCTCGTCCAGGGTGTGCAGCCTCGGGTTGCTGACCAGATGCATGATGCCGTAGCCACCCGCCGCGCTCGGTGTGCCACCGTGCCCGTCCAGGCGGGTCTCGGCGTAGCCGAGCGCGACGAGCAGATCGCGGGGAACGTCGTACCGGCGTGCGGCGGTGTCGAACGCGGTGGCCAGTTGACCCGACGCCGGCGAGCCCCGGTCCGGGGCGGCGGACGCCGGGGAGGCCGCCAGAACCGATTGACCGGACAGGACCAGGGTCGCGGCCAGCATGGCGATGAGCAGCCCGGGTGCACGCCGTGCGGCGCGTCGACCAGTCACCTTGACCTCCCTCACGTTCGCCCACATCGATGAGAGGCGATGGGTGGCGGTAACATACACCGCCGTGGACGCCGCTGTAAACGGCTTGCAGCGATGCGCTTTCGGGATGGCGGAATCCTTCATTCGGCGGCATCGGACCGCCGAGACGGCGCGTCTCCACCGGAGACGGATCGTGAACGGCCGGCGCGGTGGGGCCTAGGAGTCGTACCGGCCGACGTCCGGGGCACGTGGCCGGCGGCACTAGGGTGACGGCATGACCTTGCCCCCTGCCGCCGCCTCGTCCGCGCATGCCGAAACGTTGCTCGCCGAGACCCGGCGGGTGACGGCGGCCGATCCGCTGGACGCCGCGTACCTCGAAGGGCTGTGCCGTGAGATCGACGGCCGTATCGTGCGCGGCGACGCTATGATCGGGATCCTGCCGGTCGAGGCGTACGACGTGCTCGTCCGGGGCTACGCCGCCGCGGCCCTGGCCGGCCGGACCGGCGTGTGGGTGCCCCTGGGGAAGCGGCTGCTCGACCCGCGGGCCGGACGGCCGCCGGCGTGGCCGTCGCCGCACCCGTTCCCCGCGGGCGACGAGACCCTGGACGCCGCCCTGCGCTGCTTCGCCGAGGCCGCCCGGCACGGCAACCGCGAGGGCGCGTACCTGTTCGCCGCCCTCGGCCGGCAGGCCGTGGGCCGGGTGGGTCGGTACGCGCTGACGCTGCTGGAGCCGCTGCGGGCCGACGACCCGACCGGGGAGGCGACCTACTGGTCCGGCATCGTGCGCTACCTGCTGGGCGACGGCGAGGCCGCGGTCGCGGACCATCAGCGGGCCGCCGCGGCCGGCAACGCCGACGCGATGTTCGAGCTGCACGTCCTGTACGGCACCGGGGACGCGGTGCCGCGCGACGACGCGGCGGCGCGGCAGTGGCTGATGCGCGCCGCCGAGCGGGACCACCCCCGTGCCCTGTACAACGTCGCGGCGGCGTACGCCACCGGCCAGGGGTTCCCCCGGGACGAGGTCGCCGCCGCCGGCTGGTACGAGCGCGCCGCGGACGCCGGTAACCCGCGCGCCGCGGCCACCCTGGGCGTGATGTGCCTGCTCGGCTCCGGCGTGCCCGCCGACCCGGCCCGCGCCGCCGGGTGGCTCGACCGGGCCGAGGAGCAGGGGTTCGACGTCGACGGCTGGCTGGACCAGCTCGGCATCCGCCGGCCCGCCTGACCCGTCTGCCAGGCAGGCCATGGTGGCGGTGGGCAGGCGTCGGACGCCGGGCCTGCGGCGTGAGGATCATCGACGCGGCCTGGTCACCGCCATCCCCGGGACGCTCGGGTAGCGGTGGCCACCGATGCGCCGGACGCCGCGGTGCGGCCCGGCGCTGACCGTCGCGGCACAGGCGGGCGCACCGCGCCGGGCCGGAGACCGGGCGCCGCCGGGAGGGTGGGTCCTCCCGACGGCGCCCGGTGCGTCAGCTGCGGTTGATGGTGAAGGTGGACGTGGTGTTGCGGACGTCCTGCCAGTTGTCGGTCAGCCGCAGGTTCACGAAGGTGGCCGAGCCGACGGCCGGGCCCTGGCCCTGCTCGGGCATCTCGTTGACCCAGATCCCGAAGCCCGACTTGGCGTCGAACGTGTCACCGCTGCGCCGCGCTCCCGAGATCGACACGTTGGTGAAGACGGTGTCGGTGATCGGGTTCTCCGGCTGGCCCCCGGTGTACTTGGTCTGGAACATGATCCCGGAGTACGTCGGGTCGACGATGTCCACGTCGGACACCCGGATGCCGCGGAACTCCTTCGACGCCGAGAAGACCCAGATCGCCGGGAAGGTCTGCGCGCCCCAGAAGTGCCCACCGGCCCGGATCAGCGAGATGTTCTGGAACTGCGTCGGCGGGCTGGCCCCGAGCCCGATGAACGGGTAGCCGAAGTCCAGCGAGCTGATCGTGATGCCGGAGTACGTCAGCATGTCCGCGATGTAGAGGTTGCGGAAGATGTTGTCGTAGCCGCCGTACACCGCGATCCCGGCCGCCCGCCAGGTCAGCGTGGCGGTCAGGTTCTCGAAGACGTTGCCGTGGTTGGCCGTGGCGCCCCCCTGGTCGACCGCCGAGAAGAGCGCGAACGCGTCGTCCCCGTTCGATCTGCCCTCGGAGTTGCTGACCAGGTTGTCGGTGCTGCCGTTGGTCATGTTCACCGCGTCGGCGAAGGTGTTCCGGAAGCGGCTGTTGGTGATCTTCAGGCCGCTGACGCTCACCCCCCAGTACGCGCAGACCGTGTGTTCGACCCAGACGTTGTCCAGGGTCATGTTGTCCACGTCCTTCAGCTCACCCCAGACCTTCCCCGGACCGTCGATGCGGTTGGTGTAGTTGCCGAAGAAGGCCAGGTGCGCGAAGGACGACCCGCTCGCCGAGGGCTCCACCCGGAAACCGGCGTCGGTGTTCTGCTGGCTGGTCGGCGTCTGGAAGCGGGTGAACCACATGCCCGCGCCGACCACCCTGACCGGCTTGCCGTAGACCTGGAACTTCTGCGCGGTCTCGTACGTGCCGGCCGGCAGGTAGACGCCGACGAGGGTGCCGGTGCTGTCCATCCGGACCGCGTCCAGGGCGTTCTGCACGTCGGAGTGGCTGAACCCGGTCGGCACCTTGTAGCGGGCCGGGTCCGGGTTGGCCCGCGGCGACACCTGCTCCAGGTTGACGAAGTCGATGGCGTACGTGGTGCTGTTGGCCGGGTCCTTCTGGAGCCGGATCCGGCTGCCCGCCGGGACGGTGGAGTTCAGCAGCACGTTCGCCTCGTCGTAGATGTGCCGGGGCGGGCCGGCGCTGGGGGAGTCGCTCGGGCTGGCCTCCGCGCCGTACAGCCAGGTGTGCTTCGAGGTGAGGCTGATCGGCTTGTGCAGCACCCCGTTGACGTAGACGTTCAACGTCGCGTCGATGCCCCCGCCGCCCGGCGCGTCCGGGATGGAGAAGCGGGTGACCAGGGCGTTGGCCGGGGCCCGGGTGGTCCACTCGACGTACGCGCCGGTGCTGTTCAGGGTGACCGCCCGCCGGCCGGACGCCTCCCCGGCCAGGTCGCCGATGGTCCGGTTCGGCCCGACCACCTGCGCCCCGCCGCCGACCGAGCCCTCCTCGGCCTCGTACATGTCGTACGGCAGGTTGGCGCCGCGGCCCACGAAGAGCGACCGCTCGCTGGTGTTGTTCTGCCGCTTCACCGGCAGCTCGTTGGCGTCGTCGGCGAGCACCACGCGGACCGTGTACCGGCCGTTGGCCGCGGTCCAGGTGCCCAGGTTGACCGGGCCGGCGCTCGCCCCGGCGGCGATGGTGCCGCTGTACGCGCCGGTCAGCGTACGGACCACGGCGCCGGTGTCGGTGAGCAGGGTCAGCGTGATGCCGTGCGCGCCGCTCGCCGAGGCGACCGTGCCCTGGTTGCGCAGGGTCACCGCGAAGCTGACCGGGGCGCCGGCGCTGGGCGTGCCGGGCGACCAGGTCACCGCCGAGGCGACCAGGTCGGAGCTGGCCACCGGACTGACCGTCAGCGGGGTCGGGCTGGCGTGGCTGTTGTTCGCTTCGTTCTGCTCGATGACCGCGTTCGCCTCGTCGACCGTGGCGCGCAGTGGGTAGCTGCCGGCGTCGCGCGGGCCGATGGTCGCCGAGACGGTGGTCGAGGCGCCGGCCGCGAGGGCGCCGACGCCGGCCGTGCCGACCTTCGTCGTACCCAGGTGGAAGCCGACGGTGGTGGCGGCGGAGGCCGCCGTGCCGGCGTTGCGCACGGTGGCGGAGAGGGTGATCGCGTCGGTCTCCACCGGCGCGGTCGGCGCGACGGTGATCCCGGTGACGGTGAGGTCCGGGTTCGGCGCCGGGGTGCCGATCACCTGCAGCTCGGCGACCTGCCCGTTGGACGAGCCGGTGTTGGCGGTGAACTGGAGCCGGACGTCGGCCGCCGTCGCCGACACCGGGACGGTCACCGTGTTGCTGCTGGCCGGGCTGAACGGGTACGCCGCCGAGCCGACCAGCGTGCTGAACCCGGACGCGGACTGCTCGCGGCCGAGCACCTGGAAGGTCTGCGTGCGGGCGCCCCAGGCAGGGTCGGGGTTGAGCTTCACCACCAGCGCGCGGATGCTGGCGTTCGCGCCGAGCGCGACGGTCAGCGTGCTCGGGTACGCCCCGGGCGCGCCCTCCCAGTAGGTGCTCACGTCGTCGTCGTTGGCGTTGGTGGCGGTGAAGACGTGCACCACCGACGAGGCGGTGATGGGCTTACCGACCGCGAGGTTGGTGCCGCCCGGCGTGCTGCCGGCGCGGGTCACCGTGTTGCTGTTCGCCGACACGTTGCCCGCCGCGTCCCGGGCCCGGACGAAGTAGGAGACCGTGGCGGTGTCCGGCTGGCTGTCGGTGTACGTCAGGGTCGAGCCGTCCACGCTGCCGCGCAGCGCGCCGTTGGCGTAGACGTCGTAGCCGGTCACCCCGACGTTGTCGGTGGACGCCGTCCAGGTCAGGCGGACCTGCCCGGCGGCCGGCTGGGTGTGGGCCAGGTTGCCGGGCGCGGTCGGCGCGACCGTGTCGCCCGAGCTGCCGGTGCGGGTCACCGTGTTGCTGTTCGCCGAGGCGTTGCCGGCCGCGTCGCGGGCCCGGACGTGGTAGGAGACGGTGGCGCCGGCCGGCTGGGTGTCGGTGTACGTCAGCGTGGTCCCGCCGACGCTGCTCCGCAGGACGCCGTTGGCGTAGACGTCGTAGCCGGTCACCCCGACGTTGTCGGTGGACGCCGTCCAGGTCAGGCGGATCTGCCCGGCGGCCGGCTCGGTGTAGGCCAGGTTGCCCGGCGCGGACGGCGGCTGGGTGTCGCCGGTCGCCGGCCCGTAGACCTCCAACTCGGAGAGCTGCCCGGCGGGCCAGCCGGTGTTGGCGGTGAAGAGCAGCCGCAGGTACCGGGTGCCGGCGGCGGTGAACGTGATGGTCACCGTGTTGTGGGCGCCCGGGGTGAACGCGTACCCGGCCGACGCGACGACGGTGCCGAAGGTCGAGCCGTCGGTGCTGCCCTGCACGGTGATCGTCTGGGTGCGGGCGTCCCAGCCGGTCGGCAGCTTGAGCACCAGCCGGTTGACGCTCACCGTGGCCGCGAGGTCGACCTGGATCCACTGCGGGAACGCGTTGTTCGCGCCCTCCCAGTAGCTGCCCTGGTTGCCGTCGTTGGCGTTCCCGGCGACGTAGACGTCCGCGTGGGCGCTGGCGGTCATGGTCCGGCCGAGCGCCAGGTTCGTCGAGGAGGTCGCCGCGCCGTAGACCTCCAGCTCGGCGAGCTGCGCGGCGGCCCAGCCGGTGTTGGCGGTGATCGCGACCCGGACGTACCGGGTGGTGGTGGCCGGGAAGTCGAGCGTCACCGTGTTGCCGTTGGCGGGGCTGAACGCCCGGCCGGCCGAGGCGACGATGGTGCTGAAGCCGCCGCCGTCCGCGCTGCCCTGCACCGACAGCGTCTGGGTGCGCGCCTCCCAGCCGGTCGGCAGCTTCAGCTTCACCTGGTCGATCGACCGGCCGGAGCCGAGGTCGACCTGCGCCCACTGGGGAAGGGTGCCACTGCTCTCCCAGTAGGTCGACGGGTTGCCGTCGGTCAGGTTGGCCGCGACGTACGGGCCGTTGGCGCTGCTGGCCGTGGCGCTGCGGCCGGCGGCGAGGTTGGGTCCGCCGGCGGCGAGGGCCGGTGGCGCGGGCGCCGCGGTGACGGCGAGGCCGAGCACGGCGAGCGCCGCGACGACGCGGGTACGGAATCTGGACATGGTGGGGGACACCTTCTTCCGGGGGACGTGGAGAGGCGTGTGCGCGGTGCGGTGCGGGCGGGGCCCGGTCGGCGTCCGGGCCCCGCCCACAGGTCAGGTGGCGTGGACCTCGAACTCGGCGAGCTGGCCGGCGGGCCAGCCGGTGTTGCCGGTGACGGTGATCCGGACGAACCGGCGGTCGCCGGCCGGTACGCCGATCGTCACGGTGTTGCCGCTGGCCGGGTCGAAGGTGCGGCCGGTCGGCGCGGCGAGCGTGGCCCACGACGAGCCGTCGGCGGAGCCGAGCACCGACACCGTCTGGGTCCGGGTCTGCCAGGCCGAGGAGGGCGGCAGCTTCAGCACGATCCGGGACACCGCACGGGCGGCGCCCAGGTCGACCGTCACCGACTGCGGGAAGGCGTTGTTGGCGCTCTCCCAGTAGGTGTTCGGGTTGCCGTCCACCGCGTTCGCCGCGACGTACACGTCGGCGTGGCTGGTCTCGGCGATCGGCCGGTTGAGCGCCAGGTTGCCGGTGGGGGGCGGCGTCGTGGTCGGCGGGGGAGTGGTGGTG
>NZ_JBPQTP010000064.1:0-38700 GCF_051386395.1 Micromonospora sp. URMC 106 | reverse complement strand
GTCGGGCCTACTCCACCAGGGCGCGGGGTGGTGGGGGTACCGAGTTGGACCACCGATCCGGGTGGGCTACTATTTGTCGGCACGCCTCGGGGTGTGGCGCAGCTTGGTAGCGCGCTTCGTTCGGGACGAAGAGGTCGTCGGTTCGAATCCGGCCACCCCGACCAGAGGTAACAGCAGGTCAAGGCCCCTCCGCGGAGGGGCCTTGACTCGTTTCCGGCGAGCACCGCCGTCCGGAGGCAGCGAAGGACGCGAGCGGCCGGGCCGCACCCCGGCTCAGCGTGGGCCGCCTGGTCGCAGCCGCGCCGTCAGGGACATCGTGGGGCGGCCATCACTGCTTTACTGTCCACCGTGTCGGAGCCGTTCCCCCAACCACCCCTGGACGAGTCGTCACCCGTCGACGCCGCGCCGGGCGGGGCCGCGCCGGTCGACGCCGCGCCGGTCGGGGTCGCGCCGGTCGGGGTCGCGCCGGTCGGGGTCGCGCCGGTCAGGGCCGCGCCGGTCGACGCCGCGCCGGTCGGGGTCGCGCCGCCCACCCGGCCCCGACGCGGTCTGCTCCTGCTCGTCGCCGTGGTCGCCATGCTCGTCGGGGCGGTCGTCGCGACCACGGTCGTCCTCGTCGTCATGCGGAGCAACCAGCACCAGTACGCCGTCAACGTCTTCCTGAGCAGCGAGGCCACCCCCGAGCAGAAGGCGGCCATCGAGTCGGCGCTGCACGGCCTGGACCCGGTGGAGGGCGTCAGGTTCGAGGGCCGCGAGCAGGCGTGGCAGCACTTCCAGGAGATGTTCAAGGACAGGCCGGACATGACCGCGCAGGTCTCGGCCGATGCGATGCCCGAGTCGTTCCGGCTCACGACCGAGGGCAGGGAGTTCGACTGCACGCGGCTGGCGCCGATCCGCCGGTTGCCGGGGGTGGAGGAGATCCAGGTGATCCAGCGGCCGACGGGAGAGAAGGCCGGCGCGGTCGTCGGCTGCGGCTGAGCTGCGCCGCCCGCCCGCCCGCATTCGCCCGGCACGACGGCGCGCCAGACGGCGGCGTCCGGGGCGACGGCCTCCGGGGCGACGGCCTCCGGGGCGACGGCGTCCGGGGCGACGGCCTCCGGGGCGACGGCCTCCGGGGCCAGGCGTCTCGATGCCCCAACGTGCGCGGCGACCGCGCGCCGAGACCGAGAATCTGCCGGACGCGCAGGGACATCCGGTCGCCCGCCACCGCCGGCGCACAGGTTCAGGGGGCACACCGCTCGGCGGACGTGCCCCCTGAACCTTGGTGCGGCGGCCACCGCCCGGTCACCAGAAGGGTGGCTG
This sequence comes from Micromonospora sp. URMC 106, assembly GCF_051386395.1. NCBI lineage: Bacteria > Bacillati > Actinomycetota > Actinomycetes > Micromonosporales > Micromonosporaceae > Micromonospora > Micromonospora sp. URMC 106. Next base: position 37,398 of record NZ_JBPQTP010000064.1, on the reverse strand, counting down.
GGGAGGCGGCGACGTGCTGGTGCGGGGGCGTGTCCACGGCGCGGCGCGCGCCGCGGGTGCCGCCGGGTGTCCGGCGGCACCCGCGGGTCAGTCGGCGGCCGGGGTGACCCACTCGACGAACTGGATCACCACACCGTTGGGGTCGGTGACCTGGAACAGCCGCTCGCCCCACGGTTCCTCACGCAACGGCATGGTGATGGCGACTCCCTCGCCCGCCAACCGGCCGAGCACCCCGCCCAGGTCGGACACGGTGAAGGCCAGGATCAGCCCGGACGCCCGCTGGTCGCGCTGGTCCTCGGGGAGGACCTCGATGCCCCGTCGCAACAGGACGATGTCTGCCGCCGCGTCGCCCCGGCTCAGTGAGGCGAACCCGTCGGCCGCGGCCTTCTCCTGGTAACCGAGGTGCCTGACGAGGAAGTCGCGGGACGCGGTGACGTCGTCGACGGTCAGGGAGACGGTCGTGGTGGTGACGTTCATGTTTCTCCTCCGGGAAGGGCGAGCTGTCAGGGTCACGGGCGGCCCACCTTCACGGGCGGACCGGGCGCGAGGTCGTCAACGGGCCCGTCGGTGCGGCAACCGGGTCGCCCGCACGCCCCGGATGCCGCCGGGCTGGCCACCCTTCGGCGTCTTGCGCGTGGTGTTGATCCCGGGCGCGGGCCCGGTGGTCGGAGCCGTCGGCGTGAAGCGCGAACTCATGTGCCCTCCTCATCTTGGGAACGACATAAGTTTGGGTCGAGCACAAGCTCTGTGTCAAGCATAATTTTAGGTCAAACCTATGAGACACTGTGCGCATGACCTCACCGACCCCCAACCTGCGCGAACAGAAGAAGCGGGAGACCCGCCAGAAGATCTCCGACGTGGCGACCCGCCTCTTCATGGAGCGCGGCTTCGAGACCGTCACCATCGCCGAGATCGCCGCGGCGGCGCACGTCGCCAAGATGACCGTCACCAACTACTTCCCGCGTAAGGAGGACATGGCCCTCGACCTGAGCGACGAGTTCGTCGGCTCCCTCGCCCGCACCGTGGCCGAGCGGCGCGTCGGGGAGTCGGCGCTCGCCGCGCTACGGCGGGAGTTCCTGGCGGCCGTCGCCCGCCGCGACCCGGTGATCGGCTTCGCCGGCCTGCCGTTCGTTCGGATGATCGCGGAGAGCCCCACCCTGACCGCCCGTCTGCGCGATTTCCACGACCTACGCGAGCAGGCGCTGGCCGACCTGCTCGCGGTCGAGGCGCACGCCGGGCCCGACGACGTCGTGCCGCGCGCCGTCGCCAACCTGCTCGGCGGGGTGCACCGGGTCCTCTTCACCGAGACGATCCGGCGCACGCTCGACGGCGACGACCTGGACGACGTCGCGGCCGCGCTCACCGACGCGGGCACCCGGGCGTTCGACCTGCTCGAACCGGCGCTCGGCGACTACGCCGTGCGCTGAGACCCGGACCGGGCCTGCCCGCCGTCCTCGTCGCGGACGGCGGGCACCGGCCCGAACGGCACCGGCTCGGCGGCGGCCACGTGAGACCCCGACCGGGCTGCCCGCCGTCCTCGTCGCAGACGGCCGGCACCGGCCTGAACGGCACCGGCTCAGCGGCGGCCACTTCGGACGGCGGCGGACGGCTCGCTCAGTCGTGGCGTTCGGTGCGTTCGATCTCGGCGAACGCGGCGGCCAGGTAGCCGTCGAGCGGCCGGCCGGTCGTGGCGAGCAGGTCGGCCACGAGCAGCGGCGCGTGCCGCGCCACGGCCGGCGGGTCGGGCGGCGACTCGTCGCCGTCCGGGTCGTAGACGCCGAGGGCGCCCGCCAGCAGGACGAGCACCACGTTCGGGTCGGCGTCGGGCCGCCACCCCGCCGCGCCCCGCACGCAGCGTTCGAGCACCTGCCGGACGTCGTCGCCGTCCAGGCCGTCCGGGTGGCCCTCCTCCAGCAGCAACCGGACCACCGCGCCGAGGACCAGACCGGACCGCTCGGCAGCCGCGAGCCGGGCCACCGCCACGTCGTACGCCTCGGGGTCGCGCCCGCGTGCGGCCGCGACGGCGTCGACGGCGGCCGTGGCGATCTCGCGGGCCGGTGCGGGCAGGTGTCGCCAGGTCGTGGTCATCCCGAACAGCATCGCAGACGGGCCCGACAGCGAGCCCGGTCCCGGTGCCGCCGACGGCCACGGTTGGGGGCGGCACCGCCGACGGCACGGCCGCCCGGTGTGGCCTTGATCACCGCGTCGCCCCCGGGCACGCGGGCGGGGCCGTAAACGGCTCGCGGGTCGTCGTACCCGGCGCACAGAATCGCCGAATGCTCAGTCGCGCCCTGCCCCGCCGTCCGGAAGCCCGACGGATCCTCGTCGGCACCCTGCTGTCGGCGGTCGGGCGCGGCCTCACCCTGCCGTTCCTGTTCATCTACCTGACCGATGTCCGTGGCCTCACCGACGCGCGCGCCGGCCTGGTGATCGGCTGGTACGGCGCGGTCACCCTGGCGCTGTCGCCGCTCGGCGGCACGCTCATCGACCGGTTCGGCGCGCGCCGGATCGTCGTGCCGTGCCTGGTGATCGAGGCGGTCGGCACCGGCTCGCTGGCGCTGGTCGACTCGACCGCCTCGGCGTTCGGCGTGATGACGCTGGTGGCGATGGGCAGCTCGGCCATCTGGTCCGGGCAGAACACCATCCTCGCCTCGCTGACCGACAACGACGAGCGGCAGCGGGTCTTCGGGCTGAACTTCGCCCTGCTCAACCTCGGCATCGGCATCGGCGGCCTGACGTCCGGCGCGATCGTCGACACCACCCGCCTGGTCACCTTCCAGGCGATCTACGTGCTCGACGCGATCACCTACCTGATGCCCGCGCTGATCCTGCTGAGCCTGCCGCGGGTGGGTCACCGGCTCGCCGCCGGCCCGGCCGGGGACCGGCCGTCCGCCGGGGGCTACCTCACCGTGCTGAAGGACCGGCCGTTCCGGCGGCTGGTCGTCTTCGGCCTGATCCTGACCACCTGCGGCTACGCGCAGATCGAGGTGGGCTTCACCGCGTACGCCGTGCGGGTGGTGGAGGTGACGCCGCGCGTGGTGGCCTGGGCGCTGGCCGGCAACACGGTGATGATCGTGCTCGCCCAACTGCTGGTCATCCGCCGGATGGAGGGGCGCAGCCGGACGGGCGGGCTGGCCGTGGTGGGTGCGGTCTTCGCGACCGCCTGGCTGGTGCTCGGCGCCGCCGGCGTGGTCGGTACGGGCAACGCGCTGCTCGCCGCCCTCGGCGTGGTGGCCTGCTCGGCGATCTTCGGCTTCGGCGAGACGCTGCTGTCGCCGGTGATGCCCGCGCTGACCAACGCGCTCGCCACGGACGAGCTGCGCGGCCGCTACAACGCGATGAGTTCGATGATCTTCGGCGTCAGCGGGGTGATCGGCCCGGTCACGGCGGGTCCCCTGATCGGCGCGGCCGACGGCCGGATCTGGGTCGCGGCGGTGGTCGGCGGTTGCCTGGTGGCCTCGCTGGTCGCGCTCTCCCTGCGCCCCCTGCTGACGGCGGTCCAGGACGGTCGCGTGCCGGCCGCCCCGCTGGCCGCCGAGCCGGCCCCCGCCCACGCCTGATCCGCCCCGCAACGGCGACGGGCCCCGGAGCGGATGCTCCGGGGCCCGTCGGCTGCGCACCGCTGCCTCAGGCGGCGGGGACCTCCGCGGTGGTGCGGATGCGGTCCAGGGCCGGCGCCGAGACCGGGGAGTTCGCGGTCAGGTACGCCACGAACGCGTCCAGGTCGATCATGCCGGTGACCACGTTGGTGCCTCCGGTGAGGACGGTGAAGCCGTCGCCGCCGCCGGAGAGGAAGTTGTTCACCGTGACCCGGTACGTCTTGCCGGCGTCGACCGCCACGCCACCGATGGTCAGGCTGCCGCGGACCACCCGGCTGCCCGCGCACGGCTCCGCCACGGTGCCGGTGGTGCCGGCCGGGTCGACGACGTACCGGACGGTCGACGACGGGTAGAGGGTCCGGCCCGTGACGAACTGCTGCTCCAGCACGCAGTAGAGCTGCGCGCCGGTGAGGTCGAGCGTCACGAGGTTGTTGCCGAACGGCTGCACCGTGAACGCCTCCTCGTAGGTGACCGGGCCGGCGTCGAGGTCGGCGCGTACGCCACCGGGGTTCATGAAGGCGGCGACCGCGCCCTGCTCGTCGTCGGTGGCGGCGAGCTGCGCGTCGGCGACGAGGTTGCCCAGCGGGGACTCACCCAGGGTCTTGTCGAAGAGGGTCTCCTGGGTCTTCTTGATCGCCGTGGTGGTCTGGCCGACCTCGCGGCCGGCCACCGGGCCGAGCACGGCCTTGTAGCGGTTGATCAGGTCGGTCTGCGCCCGGTCCGGGTCGACGTCCCGGGTGACCACCACGTTCTCGGCCTTGGCGGTGATGACGTCACCGGTACGCCGGTCGATGGAGAGGTCGATGTCGGTGACCAGGCGGCCGAACGAGCTGGCGCTGGTGACCAGCTTGCCGCTGATGTCGCAGTTGTACGCCTGGTGGGTGTGACCGCTGACGACGACGTCGATCGACGGGTCCATCCGGTTGGCGATGTCCACGATCGGGCCGGAGATGCCCTTGCAGTCGTTGATGCCGCCGGTGGCGTCCTGGGTGCCGCCCTCGTGCAGCAGCACGACGATCGTCTCGACGCCCTTGCGGCGCAGCTCGCGGGCGTACCGGTTGGCGGTCTCCGCCTCGTCGGCGAAGGTCAGGCCGGCGACGCCCTGCGGGCTGACGATCTGCGGGGTGCCCTCCAGCGTCATGCCGATGAAGCCGACCTTGACGCCCTGCACCTTGTGGATGGCGTACGGGGCGAGCAGCGGCTGCCCGGTGGCGGTCTTGAACGCGTTCGCCGAGAGGTACTGGAAGCCGGCGCCCTCGTACGGGGTGCCGTCGGCGCAGCCGTCGACCGGGTGGCAGCCGCCGTTCTGGATGCGCAGCAGCTCGTCGGAGCCCTCGTCGAACTCGTGGTTGCCCACGCTGGCGTAGTCGAGGCCGGCCAGCGACAGCGCCTCGATGGTCGGCTCGTCGTGGAACGCGGCGGAGAGCAGCGGGGACGCGCCGATCAGGTCGCCGGCCGCCACGGTGATGGTGTTCTGCTCCTTGGCGGCGCGCTTGCGCAGCTCGGCGAGCTGGGTGGCGAGGTATTCGGCCCCGCCGGCGGGCTGCCCGGCGATGGTGCCGTTGGTGGTGCCGGTCGGCGGTTCGAGGTTGCCGTGGAAGTCGTTGAGGGCGAGCAGCTTGACGGCGACCGGCTTCGGGCCGGCGTCCGCCTGGTCGGGGGTGGTCGTGACCGCGCCGAACGCGGCCACGGCGAGCGCGGTCAGGCCGATGGCGGCCCGACGCATCCCGGGGATGGACATGGAACTCCTCGTGAGAAGCCGGCGCGGGGTGCCCGGGCGATGGTTCACACCGGTCGGGGCCGCGCCGTCGGCAGGGTTCGGTCGCGGTGCCGCGGCGGGGGACCGCGGCCGCGTCGGAGACAGCCTCTCATCGCGGAGGGCCACCGGTCGACCGGGGCGGGCACGCAGACCTGCGGTTACGGCCGCGGCCCGGGGAGGTCCGGACGGGCGTTTCCGACATGCCCGGCAGGGGACGACCGATCGTCGCGGTTGTCGGTGTGCTGGTCCAGAAAGGACGGGACGGACGGCGTACGGCGGAGAGGATGATCGGACGACCGCCGGCTCCCGGCGGTGGAGACGGTGCGGCCGGCTCCTGTTGACGGCCGCTGATACACCGGAGGGGGTGACGCGCCGAGGGAGGCAGGGTGTCCGAGGAGCAGAACGACCGGGCCCTGACGGCGGCCCTGGCGGACGCGGCGGCGATCCGGGCGACGATCGAACGGAAGGCCAACCACAACCAGGCCCTGGTCGGGGTGAACCTGACCGCGATCGCGGCGGTCGCCGGCTTCGTCCTCTCGGAGAAGGCGGACCTCCGGATGTTCCTGCTCCTGCCGGTGCTCAGCACCGCTCTCGGGCTGAGCGTCGTCTCCCAGTACCGGGACATCCGCATCGCCGGCCGGTACATCGAGCAGGTGCTGCGTCCCGCCATCGCCCGGTACACCGGCGAGCCCGACCTCTTCGGCTGGGAGGTCTTCTACTGGCGACGCAAGCACGACGGGCACGTGGCGCAGGCGCTCGCCATGGGGGTGATCTTCCCGGGGACCTCCACCCTCGCCCTGGCGATCACCCTTCCCGGCATCCGCACGACCGGCGACAGGCTGGCCTGGGCCCTGGGCGCGGCGATGCTCCTGCTCCTGCTCGCCGCGTGGTCCACCCGTCTGCACGAGATGGTGCGCGCCCGGATGGCCCGGTCCCGCCGCGCCTCGTCGCGCCCGCCAACCGACGCCCGGTCCGCCTCCGACGACGACGGGCCGAGGGCGCCGGCACCGGTCTGACCACCGGCCCCGGGCGCCCGGGGCCGGTGCCCCACGTCAGCAGTTCGTGTAGCTGCCGCTGCTCCCCCACGAGCACGAATCGATCAGGGTCCCGGCGGAGTTGCGCAGGTACGCCGCGTCCCCGGTGTTGTTCCAGATGTACGCGCCCGAGCCCCAGTAGCGGTGGGTCGACGTGTTCGTGCCCTTGCCGGTGTGGATGTAGACGCTGGCCCCGGAGGCCAGGCGGAAGTCGCCGGAGAACCTGTAGACGTGGCTGGCCTTGTCGCGCAGCGTCCAGTACTTCAGGTTGATCGCGCTCGACCGCCGGTTGGTCAGCTTGACGTACTCGGCGTTCAGGCTCGAGTTCGAGCGGTTGTCGGTGCCCGGCGAGTTGTAGTACACCTTGGTGATCTGGATGGCCGGGGTGGCGGCCTGGGCCGGGCCGGCGAGGGTCAGCGACCCGCCCATCGTGGCGGCGAACACCAGCGCGAACCCGATCAGCCTCTTCCTCATGTGATTCCCCCACACTGACGGCCGGTCGCAGCCGGCGGATGAGCCGCGCGTGAACCGCGACGGCCGGCCGAGGCTATCGATGCGCAGGGTCAATTGTGGACGGTGAAACGGTTGCCGCAGCAGATACGTCCGCCCGGTCGACCGGTTCCCAACCGGTGCGGCGACGCCCGCCGCCCGACCGCCCGCCGGGATGACCGGGCGGCGTGTGAGGACGACCGAGTGTGCCGACCATCCCGGCTGTCCGGACCCGGGACGGACCGGTCAGCGGCAGGAGCCCGTCGCGGCGTCCGTTGCGGCGTCGCCCGTCAGAATCCGCAGGTCTTGCCGGCGGCGTGGCTGACCTGCACCAGGTGCGTGACGCAGCCGTCCCCGACGATCCGGTGCAGGAGGAAGCCGGTCGGTTCGGCGACCCAGCCGATCTGCTCGTCCGCGCTCATGGTGAGCGAACTCTGCCGCCAGGTGCTCGGCGCGGTGGTGAGCACCGTGCCGGCGAAGGTCACCGTGACCGGGCGGTGCACGTGTCCGGCGACCACCCGGGCGACGTGCGGGTGCCGGGCGACCACCTCGGCCAGCGCGTCCCCGTCGGTCAGCCGGAGGTCGTCGGCGGCGGGGATGCCGACCGGGACCGGCGGGTGGTGCAGGCAGACCACGGCCGGCACCTCCGGCCGACCGGCCAGCACCCCGTCCAGCCAGGCGAGTTGGTCCTCGCCGAGGCAGCCGGCGCCGTCCCCGGCCGGCAACAGCGAATCCAGCACCACGACCGTCGCCTCCGGGTGGTCGACGTGGTAATACGCCGAGAAGCCGCCGCCGAGCCAGGGTGTGCCGCCGAAGGCGTCGAGCAGCGACTCCCGGTCGTCGTGGTTGCCCGCGACCAGGTGCACCGGCAGTGGGAACCGCCCGATGATCTCGCGGAGGGCGGCGTACTCGTCGGGGCGGCCGTGGTCGACCAGGTCGCCGGTGACGACCACGCAGTCCGGCCGGGGGTTCAGCGCCAGCACCCGGCCGAGGGCGCGGTGCAGGCCGACGGCCGGTTCGGCGGCGAGCACGCCGGTGGTCACGTGCGGATCACTGAGCTGGGCGATGAGCATCGGTGCCTCCACTCGACCGGGACCTTCACGCTATCGTCGCGAGCCCCGCCGCGCGGCCCGCCGAACCCACAGGCCGTGTCCACAGCCTGTGGATAGCACATGTGTACGAAGTCTGTGGACGATCTTGCTCGCGGGCGGCGCGACGCCGCGCTGAGTACCCTTGGTGCGGGCCGGCACGCCGGCCGACACCCCTCCCTACCTGGAACGACGTGCCCAGTGGATCACGAGCGAGTCATCCGTGACGTCACGGTCCGCCTACCCATGGCCTCGACCGCGGTCGAGGCGTGCCAGTGGACCGTCACCGCGCTCGCCCGGCACGCACCGGCCACCATCTCCGTCCTGCTCCAGGTGCACGACCGGCTCCGCTGCGTCGCGGCGACCGGGTCCTGGCAGGTCTTCTCGACCGTTCCGCCGAAGACCGGGATCGTCGGGCGGGTTTACGCCTCCGGCGAGACCGCCGTCGTGCCCGACGTCGCCGACGACCCCGACTACATCCCGGTACGCCCCGACGTCACCGCCGAGGTCTGCGTACCGGTGCTGGATCCGGCGGGCCGGCCGATCGGCGTGCTGGACCTCCAGTGGCGCGGCCCGACCGACCTGGCCCCGTGGCGGGACACCGCCGAGCGGGTGGCGGCCCGGCTCGGCGCCCGGATCGTGGCGCTCGGCGGGCCGCCGGCGGAGAGCCGCAGCGAGAAACTGCTCCGGCACGCCACCGCGCTGACCGCCGCGTCGACGGAGTGGGACCTGTTCGCCGCCGCGATCACCGCGGCCCGGGACGTCTCCACCCTCTCCGCCGCCGTGCTGGTGCTCGCCGGCCCGGAGGGCCCCCGGCTGGGCGCGCCGACGGCCGCCCCCGGCGAGTTCGAGTCACGGATCCGGGCGGAGCTGACCGAGGCGGGCCCGGCCGCGCTGGGCCGGATGATCAGCCGCGCGCACCGCCACGGCGTGGGGTACACGCTCGGCGAGGCGGGGCATCCGCCGGTCCCCGACCACCGGCCGCTGACCCGGGCCGGGGTGCGCACCCTGGTCGCGGTGCCCGTCGGCCCGCCCGACGACGACGGCGGCGGGGTGCTGCTGGTCGCCGACGAGCGGCTGTCGCGGCCCGACCCGACCACCGTCAACCTGTTGGAGTTGCTGGCCGGCCAGGCGTGGAGCTGCCTGGACCGGCTGCGTACCGTCGCCCGCCTGCGCGAGCAGGCCAACTCGGACCCGCTGACCGGGCTGCGGCACACCGGGCCGTTCGGCCGGCGGATCGCCGTGGCCACCCCCGGTCGTACGGCCCTGCTGGCGATCGACGTGGACGGCTTCAAGAGCGTCAACGACACGTACGGCCACCAGGCCGGCGACCAGGTACTGGTCCGGTTGGCCCGGGCCCTGGAGGCGGCGCTGCGGCACGGCGACGAGCTCTACCGGGTCGGCGGCGACGAGTTCGTGGCGGTGATCGAGGTGAACCGGCCCGACGAGGCGGTCCGGATCGCCGAGCGCCTCGCCGAGGCGGCGCGGCGGATCGGCCGCACGATCAGCGTGGGGGTGGCCCTCCCCCGCGCCGGCGAGTCCCCCGAACTCACCCTCCGCCGCGCCGACCAGGCGCTCTACGCGGTGAAGCGGCACGGCCGCGACGGCGTCCGCCTGGCCGCCGCCTGAACCCCACCCCGGTCAGCGGGCGGTCAGCTCCTTGGCCAGCAGCTCGGCGATCTGGGCGGTGTTGAGGGCGGCGCCCTTGCGGAGGTTGTCGCCGGTGACGAAGAAGTCCAGGGCGCGCGGGTCGTCGACGGCGCGGCGGAGCCGGCCCACCCAGGACGGGTCGGTGCCGACCGCGTCGATCGGCATCGGGAACTCGCCGGCGGCCGGGTCGTCGACCAGGATCACCCCGGGGGCGTTGCGCAGCACCTCGCGGGCGCCCTCGGCGTCCACCTCGGTGGCGAAGACCGCGTGCACCGCGACGGAGTGGCCGGTCACCACCGGCACCCGTACGCAGGTGGCGGAGACCTTGAGGTCGGGCAGCCCGAGGATCTTGCGCGACTCGTTGCGCAGCTTCATCTCCTCGGACGACCAGCCCGCCTCGGCCAGCGAGCCGGCCCAGGGCACCACGTTGAGCGCCAGCGGCGCCGGGAACGGGCCCAGCTCGTCGCCGACGGCCTGGCGGACGTCACCCGGACGGGAGCCGAGCGCCCGGTCACCGGCGATCTTGGTGAGCTGGGTGTGCAGGGTGTCCACCCCGGCCTGGCCGGCGCCGGAGACCGCCTGGTAGGACGCGAGCACCAGCTCACGCAGCCCGTACTCGCGGTGCAGCGGGGCGACCGCGACGATCATCGCGAGGGTGGTGCAGTTGGCGTTGGCGATGATCCCCTTCGGCCGGTTACGGACCTGTTCGGGGTTGATCTCGGGCACCACCAGCGGAACGTCGCGGTCCATCCGGAACGCGCCGGAGTTGTCGACCGCGACGGCGCCCCGGCCGACCGCGACCGGCGCCCACTGCGCGGAGACCTCGTCCGGCACGTCGAACATCGCCACGTCGACGCCGTCGAACGCCTCCGGGGTGAGCGCCTGGACGGTCAGCTCCTCGCCCCGGCAGCGCACCCGCCGCCCGACCGAGCGCTCGGAGGCGAGCAGGCGGATCTCTCCCCAGACGTTCTTGCGCCCGGTGAGCAGCTCGCACATGACGGTGCCGACGGCACCGGTCGCTCCGACCACGGCCAGGGTGGGCAGCGACGACATGGGCGCTACCGTCCCGTCCCCGCGTAGACGACGGCCTCGGTGTCGCCGCCGAGGTCGAAGGCCTCGTGGATGGCGCGCACGGCGGCGTCCAGGTCGGTGTCGCGGCAGACCACGGAGACCCGGATCTCCGACGTGGAGATCATCTCGATGTTCACGCCGGCCGCGCCGAGGGCGGCGAAGAAACCGGCGGCGACGCCGGGGTGCGAGCGCATGCCCGCCCCGATCAGCGACACCTTGCCGACGTGGTCGTCGTAGAGCAGGCCCTTGAACTTGACCGACTCCTGGATCTTGCTGAGCGCGGCCATGGCCGTCGGGCCGTCGGTCTTGGGCAGGGTGAAGGAGATGTCCGTGCGCCCCGTGCCCTCGGTGGAGACGTTCTGCACGATCATGTCGATGTTGATCTCGGCGCCGGCCACGGTGTCGAAGATCTTCGCGGCGGCGCCCGGCTCGTCGGGCACCCCCACAATCGTGATCTTGGCTTCGCTGCGGTCGTGGGCGACCCCGGTGATCAGTGCTTGCTCCACAGGAAGGTCCTCCATCGATCCGGTGACCATCGTGCCGGTGTTGGTCGAGTATGACGAACGGACGTGGATCGGCAAGCCCGCCCGGCGGGCGTACTCCACGCTGCGCAGGTGCAGGACCTTGGCGCCGCAGGCGGCCAGCTCCAGCATCTCCTCGTAGGTGATCTGCTTGATGTGCCGGGCGTTGGGGACGATCCGCGGATCGGCGCTGAAGACGCCGTCGACGTCGGTGTAGATCTCGCAGACGTCGGCGCGCAGGGCGGCGGCCAGCGCCACGGCGGTGGTGTCCGACCCGCCCCGGCCCAGCGTCGTGACGTCCTTGGTGTCCTGCGAGACGCCCTGGAAGCCGGCCACGATGACCACCGCGCCCTCGTCGAGCGCGCCCTTGAGCCGGCCCGGGGTGACGTCGATGATCCGCGCCCGGCCGTGCACCGACGTGGTGATCACGCCGGCCTGCGAACCGGTGAACGAGCGGGCCTCGTACCCCAGGTTGTGGATGGCCATGGCGAGCAGCGCCATGGAGATCCGCTCCCCGGCCGTGAGCAGCATGTCCAGCTCGCGGCCCGGCGGCAGCGGGCTGACCTGGTTGGCCAGGTCGAGCAGCTCGTCGGTGGTGTCCCCCATGGCGGAGACCACCACCACCACGTCGTCGCCGGCCTTGCGCGCGGCGACGATCCGCTCGGCCACGCGCTTGATCCGCTCGGCGTTGGCGACGGAGGACCCGCCGTACTTCTGCACCACGAGTGCCACGACGGTGCACTCCCTCCCAGCGACGACCCTGAGCGTGCCGACGCCGCCGGTCGGAGCCGGCGGCGCGTGTCAGACCCGTCCAGGGTATCGGTCGGCCGGCACCGCCGGGTCAGGTGATCCCACGATCCGGCCCGGCGTGGGGCGGAGGCGTGGCCCGCGACACGCCGGGCGGACGGACCGGAGGGGTCCCCCGCGCGTCGCTCCCGGGCCGCAGAATGGCCCGGTGCACGCCCACCTGAGTCCGGCCGGCCCTCGCGGCCGGGATCGTCAGCACGCCGCTGGCGGCGAGGCCATCCGCACGCCCGCGCGGCCGGCCCGGCGCCTCGCCGGCCCGCTCGCGCTCGTCCTGCCGGCGCTCCTCGTCGCCTGCGCCGCCGACCAGCCGGCCGCGCCGCCACCCCCCACACCGACGCCCGGCCCGGCCGGGATGGACGCGGCCCGCGACGAGCTGGCCGCGCTCGCCGCGGCGGCCCAGGACCGGCACCTGGTCGCCGGCTACACGCTGCGCGCCCCGGACGCCCCGGACCGCACGATCGTGGTGACCAGCGCGAACGACGGCACCTGGCGGGTCGACATCCCGGGCGGCGCGCTCGGCGGCACCGCGGACGTCTCGTTCGCCGCCACGGCCGACGGGCTCTACCAGTGCGCCCTGCCGTCGGCCGCCCGGCCCGAGCCGCCGAGCTGCGTACGCCTCGGCGACCCCGACGAGGCCGTGCCCCGCCGGCTGGACCCCCGCGTGCAGCACCCCTTCACCGACTGGCTGGACGTGCTGACCGACCGCCGCGCCCCGCTCGCCGTGTCCCCCGCCCAGCCCTCGCCCGGCGCGGCGGGCGCCTGCTACTCGGTCGAGACCACCTCCGCCTCGATCAACGCCCCGCTGGATGTGGGCATCTACTGCTACGACCGCGACGGCACGCCCACCGCCGTGCGGATCGCGGCCGGCACGCTGACCCTGGCCGGGCCGCCCGCGCCGGCCCCGGCCACCGTGCAGCTCGCCGGTCCGGTGGTGGACCGCGAACCGCTCGGCACGGCGGCGCCGGAGCCGACCGACAGCCCGAGCGCGGGAACGCCCTGACCCAGCCGAACGTTACGGGTGCTGTTCGCCACATTCGGACATCCCGCCCTTAAGGGCTCAATCGCCCGTACGGGACACTCGTCGCATGGCCGACCTCACCCCGCTGCTCGCGTTCCGCTGGAGCCCCCGGTCCTTCGACCCGATGGCCGAGCTGGCCACCGACCACGCGTCGGCGCTGCTCGAGGCGGCCCGCTGGGCGCCCTCGGCCGGCAACGCCCAACCGTGGCGGTTCGCCCTGGGGCGCCGCGACGACGAGACGTTCAAGCGGATCCTGGTGAATCTGCCGGCGCGGGACCAGCGGTGGGCGCAGCGCGCCTCGGCGCTGCTGCTGGGCGCCCACCTCACGGGGACCGCCGGGAACCTCTACGACCTGGGTCAGGCCGTCGCCCACCTCACCGTGCAGGCCACGGCGCTCGGCCTGCACGTGCGCCAACTGGTCGACCTCGACCGCGCCGGCCTGGTCGCGGACCTCGACCTGCCGGCCGGCGTACGCCCGCACGTGGTGGTGGCCGTCGGGCAGCTCGGCGACCCGCTCAGCCTCCCCGCCGACCTGCTCGGGCCGGAGACCGGCCTGCGCCGCCGGCGGCCCGTGGCCGAACTCCTGCTGACCTGACGGCCGCCCCCGGTCGTCCCGCACCGCCCCGGGGGCGGTGACACCGGTCCCATAGTCCGGACCGGCCTTCCCACGACCCGTCCCACCACGTAGGGTGACCCTGTCATGTGGCAGGCGCACCTCCTCCTTGGTCGCCGCGACGAGGCCTGAAGGCCGGCACCTCGTCGCGGAGTCGAACCGCGCCGTCCAGCACATCCGAACTTCCCATCGGCACCGCCCGGGCACCGTCGCCCCGGCACCTCGCCGACACCTTCCGATTGCTGACGCCACATGTTTCAAGGGGAGCACTCCGTCATGGCTCAACCCGTCACCGACGCCGAGACCGATCCGATCGCCCGGCAGCGTCCGAGCCGGATGCCGTACCACCGCTACCAGCCGTACCAGCAGCAGTTCCGGATCGACCTGCCGGACCGGACCTGGCCGACCCGCCACGTCGAGGCGGCCCCGCGCTGGTGCGCCGTGGACCTGCGCGACGGCAACCAGGCGCTCATCGACCCGATGTCGCCGGAGCGCAAGCGGCGGATGTTCCAGCTCCTGGTGCAGATGGGCTACAAGGAGATCGAGGTCGGCTTCCCCTCGGCCAGCCAGACCGACTACGACTTCGTCCGGCAGCTGATCGAGCAGGACCTGATCCCGGAGGACGTCACGATCCAGGTGCTCACCCAGTGCCGGGAGCACCTGATCGAGCGCACCTTCGAGTCGCTGCGCGGCGCGCGCCGGGCCATCGTGCACTTCTACAACTCGACCTCCACCCTCCAGCGCCGGGTGGTCTTCGGCCTGGACCGCGACGGCATCACGGACATCGCGACGCAGGGCGCGCGGCTCTGCCAGAAGTACGCGGAGATCCACACCCCCGACACCGACATCCACTACGAGTACTCACCCGAGTCGTACACCGGCACGGAGCTGGACTACGCGCTGGAGGTCTGCGCCAAGGTCATCGAGGTGGTCGACCCGACCCCGGACCGCAAGCTGATCGTGAACCTGCCCGCCACCGTCGAGATGGCGATGCCGAACGTCTACGCCGACTCGATCGAGTGGATGCACCGGCACCTGCCCCGGCGGGACAGCCTGGTGCTGAGCCTGCACCCGCACAACGACCGGGGCACCGGCGTGGCCGCCGCCGAGCTGGGGCTGCTGGCCGGCGCCGACCGGGTCGAGGGCTGCCTGTTCGGCAACGGCGAGCGCACCGGCAACGTCGACCTGGTGACGCTGGGCCTGAACCTGTTCTCCCAGGGCATCGACCCGATGATCGACTTCTCGAACATCGACGAGGTGAAGCGGGCCGTCGAGTACTGCAACCAGCTGCCGGTGCACGAACGCCACCCGTACGCGGGCGATCTGGTCTACACCGCCTTCTCCGGCTCCCACCAGGACGCGATCAAGAAGGGCTTCGACGCGCTCGCCAGGGACGCGGCGGCGGCCGGGGTGCCGATCGACCAGCACGCCTGGGCGGTGCCCTACCTGCCGGTCGACCCGAAGGACCTGGGCCGCACCTACGAGGCCGTCATCCGGGTCAACTCGCAGTCCGGCAAGGGCGGCGTCGCGTACATCATGAAGAGCGAGCACCAGCTCGACCTGCCGCGCCGCCTCCAGATCGAGTTCTCCGGCGTGGTCCAGCAGGTCACCGACCACGACGGCGGCGAGGTCGACCCGGGCACCATGTGGGAGATCTTCGCCGGGCACTACCTGCTCGACCACCAGGCCGACCCGGCGCTCACCCTGGACGGCTACGCCATCGGCACCGCCGAGGGCAAGGTCGAGATCGAGGCCCGCGTCGGCCTGGGCGGCGAGCACCGCTCGCTGACCGCCGTCGGCAACGGCCCCATCGACGCGTACGTCAACGCGCTCCAGTCGGTGGGTGTGGCGGTACGGGTGCTCGACTACCACGAGCACGCGCTCTCCTCCGGCGGCGACGCGCAGGCCGCCGCGTACGTGGAGTGCGAGGTCGACGGCCGCACGGTGTGGGGCGTCGGCACCGACGCCAACATCGTCACCGCCTCGATCAAGGCCGTCACGAGCGCCGTCAACCGCGCCCGCGCCTGAGGTCCGGGAAAGGGCCCGCTGTCGACGCCTCACGGCGTAGGCGGCGGGCCCTTCCCGACAGCCCCCGATCGCCGGGGCGTCGTCGGCGCTCCCATGATCAGACGGGGGTGACGTCGGCCGGCCAGCCGTCCGCGAGCACCACCGCCTGGGCGACCACCACCCGCTGGCCGTCGAACGTCATCGCGGGCGAGCCGTGCAGCCGGTACCCGTCGGCGAGCGCCTGACTGACCCGCCGGCAGAAGTCGGCGTCGTCCGGCCCGGTGAGCAGGCGGTAGCGCAGGCGGGAGGGCGTCTCGTTCTGATCCGTCACCGGGTGACCGTACCGCCCCGGCCGGGCGGGGACGGGGGTGCCTGCCGCGGCGGACGGCGGACGAGCAGGGCGGCCAGCGCCGCCCCGGCCAGCAGCAGGCCGGCGCACCAGAGCATCGCGCCCCGGTAGGCGTCGGTCAGCTCGCCCGGCTCCGCGTAGCCGGTGCCGGAGAGCCCCACCAGCAGCGGGAGCGCGGCCACCGCGAGCAGGCCGCCCGCCCGGGACGCGGCGTTGTTGAAGCCGCTCGCCACCCCGGCGAACCGGTCCTCGACCGCGGCCAGCACCGAGGCGGTCAGCGGCGCCACCACCAGGGTCAACCCGATCCCGAAGAGCCCCACCCCGGGCAGCAGGTCCCGCCAGTACGTCGCGTCCGGGCCGACGCCGCGCAGCAGCAGGAGCCCGACCGCCGCGACCACCGGCCCGACGGTCAGCGGCAACCGGGGCCCGATCCGCGCCGACAGCGCGCCGGCCCGCGCCGAGCCGACCAGCAGCAGCACGGTCGTCGGCAGCATCGCGATCCCGGTGAGCAGCGCCGACCAGCCGACCACGTTCTGCAGGTACACGGCGAGGAAGAAGGTGAAGCCGCCGAGCGCCGCGTAGACCAGCACGGTGAAGACGTTCAGCACGGAGAAGAGCCGGCTGCCGAACAGCCCGGTGGGCAGCATCGCGGCGTCGCCGCGGCGCCGCTCGACGAGCACGAAGGCCGCCGCGCCGGCCACCCCGACCAGGGCCGCGACCAGCACCGGCGCCGAGTCGAAGCCGCGCGCGGGCGCGTCGATCAGCGCGTACGTGACGCCGGCCAGGGCGAGCGCGCCGAGCAGCGCCCCGGCCACGTCGAACCGGCGGCGGCGACCGCCCGGCCCCTGGGTGCGGGACGCGGCCTCGTCCCGGCTCTCCGGCACCCAGCGCAGCGCGGCGAACACCACCAGCACGGCCAGCGGCAGGTTGAGGAAGAAGATCCACCGCCAGGAGAGCGCGTCGATCAGCCAGCCGCCGAGGAACGGGCCGAGCGCGGTGGAGACGCCGGACAGGCCCGACCAGGCGCCGATCGCCCGGCCCCGGTCGTCGGGGTGGAAGCTGGCCTGGAGCACCGACAGCGAGCCCGGGGTCAGCAGCGCGCCGCCGGCGCCCTGGAGGAACCGCGCCGCGATCAGCCACTCGGTGCTCTGGGCCAGGCCGCAGAGCAGTGAGGCGGCGGTGAACCAGACCACTCCGAGCAGGAAGACGCGCCGCCGCCCGAAGCGGTCGCCGAGCGCGCCCCCGAGCAGGACGAAGGCGGCGAGCATCAGCAGGTAGCCGTTGACCGTCCACTGGAGACCCGCCACGGTGGCGTCGAGTTCCGCGCCGAGCCGGGGCAGCGCCACGTTGACCACCGTGCTGTCCAGGAACACCATGCCGGAGGCGAGGACGGCCGCGAGCAGCGAGCCCCGGCCGCGGGCGGTGCCCAGGCGGAGCGCGGGCGCGGATCCGGTCATGGCGTCCAATCTGCCTCGCACCATATGAGCAACGCCACGAAACGCCGAAACCATGCCCGGGTACTGTGCGGGATCGCCGGGAGCCCCCAAGCTGGAGAGGTGTCGTCTGTGCGTACCAGATCAGGACCGCGCGTCGCGGTGACGGCCGCGCTGGCCGCGGCGCTGGCGCTCGGCGCGGCCGGCTGCGTCCCCACCGACGAGCCGGACGCCCCGCCGAGCGGCAGCGGCGGCAACGCCGCGCAGAAGCTGGCCCAGCTCACCGTCGCCAACGCGGGGTCGATGAAGGGCTACAGCCGGGAGCGCTTCCCGCACTGGCGGGACACCGGCAAGAACTGCGACGTGCGGGACAGCGTGCTGAAACGCGACGGGGAGGACATCAAGCTCTCCGGCTGCAACGTGGTCGCGGGCCGGTGGGAGAGCGTCTACGACGACCGCGCCCTCACCGACCCGTCCGACGTGGACATCGACCACATGGTGCCGCTGGCGAACGCGTGGCGCTCGGGCGCCGACGAGTGGGACGACGCCAAGCGCGGCGACTTCGCCAACGACATGGACCGGCCGCAGCTCATCGCGGTTTCCCAGTCCTCCAACCGGGCAAAGGGTGATCAGGACCCGTCCCAGTGGAAGCCGGCGAACCGGTCGTTCTGGTGCCAGTACGCCGAGAACTGGGTGACGGTCAAGCACCACTGGCGGCTCACGGTGACCAACGCCGAGAAGGCCGCCCTGACCGACATGCTGGAGGGCTGCACATGGGCGAGCAAGCCGTGACCGGGGCCGGGGCGACCCCCGCCCCGGAGCAGACGCCGGACGCCGCCGGGGAGGACGCGGCGGCCGCCACCGGCAGCGCGCCGGCCGGGCCGACCACGGCCGGGATGACGGCGGACGGCGCGGCCGGCACGGAGACCGCGGTGCCGGGGGCGGGCATGGCCGCCGACGCCGGCGGCACGTCGACCGCCGCGCAGGAGCGTACGGCCGACATCGTGCCCGGCCCGGGCGGGGTGATGACCGACGAGGTCGGCGTCGTCACCGGCGAGCTGACCCTGCGCACCGGCTACGCCGACGGCCAGGTGACGCTGACGGTGCAGTACAGGGACGCCGACGAGTGGTACGCGGTGACCGGCGGCCGGGTCGCGCTGGCCGATCCGGCCGGGCTCGACGCGGTGCACGGCATCGCCGTCGCCCTGCTGCACCGCCCCGAGGGCTGACCGCACGGACGCGGCCCCGCCTCGCGGGACCGCGTCCGTGACGCGGGTCAGACGTACGAGCCGGGCTCGCTCGGGGCGGAGACGGTGTGCGGCTCCTCGCCCTCGCCGACCGGCCGGGTGAGCTGCACGCTGACCTTGTGCGGGCGCAGCTCGCCGCTGGCGATCGGCTCGGCGAAGTGGCAGGCGACCCGGCTTCCGCCGATCTCCCGCAGCACGGGCCGCTCGTCGGCGCAGCGGGTCGGCTGCGCCCAGGGGCAGCGGGTGTGGAACCGGCAGCCCGACGGCGGGTTGGCCGGCGAGGGCAGGTCGCCGGCGAGCAGGATGCGCTCCCGCCGGTCCTCCACGTCCGGGTCCGGCACCGGCACCGCCGACATCAGCGCCCGGGTGTACGGGTGCAGCGGTTCGGTGTAGAGCCGGTCGCTCGGCGCCTCCTCGACCAGCGCGCCGAGGTACATCACGCCGACCGTGTCGGAGATGTGCCGCACCACCGCGAGGTCGTGCGCGATCACCAGGTAGGTCAGGCCGAGGCTGTCCTGGAGCTCGTCGAGCAGGTTCACCACCTGGGCCTGGATCGACACGTCGAGCGCGGAGACCGGCTCGTCGGCGACGATCAGGTCGGGCCCGAGCACCAGCGCCCGGGCGATGCCGATGCGCTGGCGCTGTCCGCCGGAGAACTCGTGCGGGTAGCGGGAGAGCGCCCAGCGGGGCAGGCCCACCGCGTCCAGCGTCTCGCCGATGATCCGCCGCCGCTCGTCGCGGTTGCCGCCGATGCCGTGGGTCTGCAACCCCTCGGTGAGGATCGACTCGACGTTCTGCCGGGGGTCCAGGCTCGACATCGGGTCCTGGAAGATCATCTGCATCCGGCGGCGCATCGACCGGAGCTTGCCCGCGGGCAGTGTCGTGAGTTCGACGCCGTCGAAGTCCACCTCGCCGCTGGTGGGCGGGGTGAGCTGGAGCAGCGCCCGGCCGAGCGTCGACTTGCCGCACCCGGATTCGCCGACCAGGCCGTACGTCTTGCCGCGGGCGATGCGCAGGTCGACCCCGTCGACCGCCTTCACGTGCCCGACCGTCCGGTCGAGGATCACCCCCCGCCGGATCGGGAAGTGCACCTTCAGGTCGCGGACCTCGACGAGGATGTCGCTCTCGGTCACGGCTTCTCCTCCTCGCGCGGGGCGGGCACCGGGCCCGCGGTCGCCTCCGCCGCCGGTGCGTCCGCCGCCGGTGCGCCGGCGTCGGGTGCCGGTGCCGTGGCGGCCGGGGCGTCGGCCGCCGGTGCCGTGGCGGCCGGCGGGGGCACGGTGCCGGACAGCGGCGCCGGGTTGACGCAGCGGTAGCTGCGCCCGTCGTGCGCGAGCACCAGCGCCGGCGGCTCCCCCACGCACTCGTCGACCCGCCGGGCGCAGCGCGGCGCGAAGGCGCAGCCGTCCGGCCAGGGCAGCAGGTCGCGGACCGAGCCGGGGATCGGGTTCAGCCGCTCGCCGCGCCCCGCGTCCAGGCGGGGCACCGAGCCGAGCAGCCCCACCGTGTACGGGTGCCGCGGCTCGCGGAACAGCGGACGACGCCGGGCCGTCTCCACCACCCGGCCGGCGTAGAGCACGTTGATGGTGTCGCACATGCCGGCCACCACGCCCAGGTCGTGCGTGATCATGACGAGCGCGGTGCCGGAGTCGCGGACCAACTCCTTGAGCAACTCCAGGATCTGCGCCTGGATGGTGACGTCCAGCGCCGTGGTCGGCTCGTCGGCGATCAGCAGCCGGGGCTTGCAGGCCACCGCCATCGCGATGAGGGCGCGCTGCCGCATGCCGCCGGAGAGCTGGTGCGGGTACTCCTTCAACCGCCGCTTCGGGTCGGGGATGCCGACCCGGTCCAGCAGCGCCGCCGCCTCCTTCTCGGCCGCCGCGCCCCGCATCCCCCGGTGCCGCGCGAGCACCTCGGTGACCTGCAACCCGATCGGGATGACCGGGTTCAGGGAGGAGAGCGGATCCTGGAAGATCATCGCGACGTCCCGGCCGCGGATGTCCCGCCGGGACCGGTCGTCGAGCTGGAGCAGGTCGGTGCCGTCGAAGACCGCCTTGCCGCCCACGCGCAGGCCCGGCTGCTTGGGCAGCAGGCCCATGATCGCCAGCGAGGTGACGCTCTTGCCGCAGCCGGACTCGCCCACCAGGCCGACCACCTCACCGGCGTCGACGGAGAAGGAGACCCCGTCGACGGCGTGCACGGTGCGCTGACCGCGCCGGGCGAAGGTGACGGAGAGGTCGTCCACTTCGAGCAGTGCCATCATCGACCCTCCGTTCGCGACCGCGGGGCTCGCAACGCTTCACACATGCCGACCTACTTCCGCAGCTTCGGGTCGAGGGCCTCGCGCATCGCCTCACCGAGCAGGGTGAAGCCGAGCGCGGTGATGATGATCGCGACCGCCGGATAGACCGCCAGGCTCGGCCGGATGCCCAGGTACGGCTGCGCGTCGGCGAGCATCACGCCCCACTCGGGCACCGCCGTGTCGGGGTTGCCCAGGCCGAGGAAGGAGAGCGCGGCGGCCTCGATGATCGCGGTGGCCAGGGTCAGGGTGGCCTGCACGATCACCGGGGCGAGGGAGTTCGGCACCACGTGGGTGATCGCGATCTTCGACTTCTTCACGCCCAGCGAGGTGGCCGCCAGCACGTAGTCGCTGTTGGCCTGGGAGATCATCGAGCCGCGCAGCAGCCGGGCGAAGACCGGCACGGACACCACGCCGACCGCGATCATCACGGTGGTCAGGCTCGCCCCGAGCAGCGCGGCGATGCTCACCGCCAGCAGCAGGCTGGGCAGCGCCAGCATCATGTCGATGATCCGCATGAGCGCGGTGTCGATCGCCCGCCCCCACCGGCCGCCCAGGCCGGCGGCCGCGCCGGCGACCCCACCGATCAGGGCACCGATCGCCAGACCGATCAGCGTGGAGACCACGCCGACCAGCAGGGTCTGCCGGGCGCCGACGATCATCCGGCTGAACACGTCGCGGCCCTGGTGGTCGAAGCCGAGCCAGTGGTCTCCGGAGGCCCCCGGGATCAGGCCCTGGCCCGACTTGACCAGGCCCTCGCGGATGCCGATCGCGTCCGTCGGCCCGTACGGGACGAAGAACGGCCCGACCACCGCGACCAGGACGAAGAGCACCAGGATGACCGCGCCGATGATCGCCGCGGGGTTGCGCCGCAGCCGGCGGAACGCCTCCTGCCAGAGGCTGACGCCGCGCTCGTCGTCGCGGGCGGCCAGCTCGGAGAGCCGGTCGATCTTTTCCTTCTTCTTGCCGCTGGTGATCGTCACCGGACCCTCACCCTCGGGTCGATCAGGCTGTAGGAGAGGTCGACCAGGAGGTTCACCAGCACGTACACCACCGCAATGATCATGATGAAGCCCATCAGCACCGGGTAGTCCCGCTGGCCGATGGCGTCGTAGATGAACGCTCCGATGCCGCTGAAGGCGAAGACGGTCTCGGTCAGCACCGCGCCGGAGAGCAGGCCACCGGTGAGCAGGCCGATCGAGGTGACCACCGGCAGCATCGCGTTGCGCAGCACGTGCCGGCGACGGACGGTCCGCTCGGTGAGGCCCTTCGCCTCGGCGGTACGGACGAAGTCCTCGTTGAGCACCTCGAGCACGCTGGCCCGGGTGATCCGGACGATGATCGCCAGGGGGATGCTGGCCAGCGCGACGCCCGGCAGCACGAGGTGCCAGATCGCGTCGGCGGCGGCGTCCCACTCCCGGGTCATCAGGCCGTCGAGGACGAAGAAGTTGGTGATCCGGGTGGCGCCGAGCGTCGGGTCCTGCCGGCCGCTGGACGGGAACCAGCCGAGGTTCTCCGAGAAGATCGCCTTCAGCACGTAGGCCAGGAAGAACACGGGGATGCAGATGCCGATCAGCGAGCCGCCGACCGAGGCGTGGTCGAGCAGCCGGCCGCGACGGCGGGCGGCCAGGTAGCCGAGCGGGATGCCGAGCCCGATCGCGATCACCAACGCCATGACGGTCAGCTCGACGGTGCCCGGGAAACGCTCCAGGAACTCCGTGGTGACCGCGCGCTTGGTGGAGGTCGAGGTGCCGAGGTCGAGGCGGAGCAGCCGCCGCACGAAACGGCCGTACTGCACCAGGATCGGCTCGTCGAGGCCCATGTTGCGCCGGATCGCGGCACGCATCTCGGGCGTTCCGCGCTCGCCGAGGATGGCGGTCTCGGGGCCGCCGGGCAGTCGACGGAGCCAGATGAAGAGCAGGAGGGAGAGCCCGAACAGCGTGGGTATGAGCTGGAGCAGGCGTCTGACGATGAACCGGAACACGGTGGCCTCGAAAGGGGTACGGAGGGTCGCGGGCGGACGCTGTCGAAACAGCGCCCGCCCGCGGTCCTTGCGTCAGGTCAGGACTTGAACTCGGCCGTTTCAAGCCGCTCGTCCGTGAGCGGGCTGGCCTTGACCCCGGTCACGTCCTTGCCGAACACGATCGCCGGCGGCGAGTGCGACACCGGGACGCCGGGCAGGAACTCCATGATGGCCTTGTTGAGGGCCTTGTACTTCTCCACCCGGGCCGCCTGGTCGGCGGTGGTGTCGGCGTCCTTGAACTGGTCGAACAGGGCCTTGTTGGTGAAGCCCCACTCGTCCTTCGGGCGGTCGAAGAAGGTGCCGATGAAGTTGTAGGCGTCGCCGTAGTCACCGGTCCAGCCGAGGAAGTGGATGTCGTGCTTGCTGCCGGAGGTGGTGGCGTTGAGGTAGTCCGGGCTCCACTTGAGCGGGATGGCCTGGACGTTGATGCCGACCGCCTTGAGGTCCGCCGAGAGCAGCTCGAAGATGTCCTTCGGGTTCGGCATGTAGGGGCGGGTGACCTCGGTCGGGTAGTGGAACCGCAGGGTCAGGTTCGTCGCGCCGGCCTCGGCCAGCAGCTGCTTGGCCTTCTCCGGGTTGTAGTCGTACTTGGCGACGTCGCCGTTCCAGCCCTCGACCGTGTCCGGCATGAAGTTCTCGGCGACCTTGGCGCCCGGGGGCAGCTTCGAGTCGACCAGCGCCTGCCGGTTCAGGGCGTGCGCGATGGCCTGCCGGACCTTGATGTCGGCGAGCTTCGGGTTGCCCTTCTGGTTGATGGCCAGGTAGAGCACGTTGAACGCCGGGCGGGTCAGGACGTTGAAGCCCTCGCCCTTCAGCGGCTCGACGTCGGCCGGGCCGACCAGGTCGTAGCCCTGGATGTCGCCGGAGCGCAGCGCCTGCTTGCGCGCGTTCTCATCCGAGATGGTCTTGAAGATGAGGGTCTTCAGCTTGGCCTTGCCGCCGGCGTAGTCCTCGTTGCGCTCCAGGGTGAGCGTCTTGTTGGCGACGTCCCAGGACTTGAACTTGAACGGACCGGTGCCGGTCGGGTGCTCCATCGCGTACGCCGGGTACTTGATGTCCTCGGCGGTGCCGCCCACGTTGCTGGCGTCGTACTTCTCCAGCGCGGTCGGGCTGTGGATGGAGAACGACGGCAGCATCAGCGCGGCCGGGATCTTGCTGGAGACCCGGGTGAAGGCCAGGTCCACGGTGGTGGCGTCCTTGACGGTGCAGGACTTGAAGAGGCTCGGCGGCAGCTCCGCGTCCTCGTTCTTGGCGAAGCCGCCCATGACGTCCTGCCAGTACGCCGTCACGTCCGGGCTCTGCATGAGGCCCTTGGCGTTGTACCAGCGGTCGAAGTTCTTGCAGACCGCCTCGGCGTTGAAGTCGGTGCCGTCGTGGAACTTCACGCCGGAACGCAGCTTGAAGGTCCACGTCGTGCCGGCGGCGTCCGGAGTCCAGGACTCGGCCAGACCGGGGGTGATCTTCGTGCCCCCCTCCTCCGGCGTGACCAGCGTTTCGAAGATGCTGCGTGCGACGCGCAGCGACTCACCGTCGCTGGCGAAGCTCGGGTCGAGCACCTTCGGGTCTCCGGCGACGCCGAAGACGAGGGTGTCCTTCTTGCTACCGCCGGAACTGTCACCGCGGTCGCTCTCGGCGCAGCCTGCTACCGCGAGGGCCGCGACCGCGACGGCCGCGATAGCGACCTTCGGCCTGGATGCACGCATGGTGCTTCTCCTTGGGGGTACGGACAACGTGGTGACAGGGGTCACCGATGGCCGTGACCTTAGCCTTCGTTCGGACCGCCGGGAAACCTTCGTCGAAGCGGTTGGTACCGGATCGTGTCTTAACCGGTGCGCCCCGCCCCGGAGGCCGTGCCGGACCGCCATCAAAGGGGCGAAATGTCCGGGTTTACCGATGCAAATTTGTTACATCGATCGACGGGCTGCCTCGTCCACATGTCAGAACCCACAGTGGACGCGCGGACAGGTACGACGATGGCCGGCACCGGGATCCGGCGCCGGCCATCGTCGCCGGGTCAGACGGCCCGGCGGCCCTCGAAGGCCCGGCCGAGGGTGATCTCGTCGGCGTACTCCAGGTCGCCGCCGACCGGCAGGCCGCTCGCCAGCCGGGTCACCGCGATGCCCATCGGCTTGACCATCAACGCCAGGTAGGTGGCGGTGGCCTCGCCCTCGGTGTTCGGGTCGGTGGCCAGGATCAGCTCCCGGACCGCGCCCCCGCCCAGGCGGGTCATCAGCTCGCGGATGCGCAGATTGTCCGGCCCGATCCCCTCCAGCGGGTTGATCGCGCCGCCGAGCACGTGGTAGCGGCCCCGGAACTCACCGGTCCGCTCGATCGCCACCACGTCCTTCGGCTCCTCGACCACGCAGAGCACCTCGTCGGTGCGGCGCGGGTCGCGGCAGATCCGGCACTGGTCGGACTCGGCCACGTTGTAGCAGGTGGTGCAGAACCGCACCAGCTCCTTGACCTTGCGCAGCGCGCCCGCCAGCCGGTTGACGTCGGCGGGATCGGCCGACAGCACGTGGAAGGCGATCCGCTGGGCGCTCTTCGGGCCCACGCCCGGCAGCCGCCCCAACTCGTCGATCAGGTCCTGGATGGCGCCCTCGTACATCTGCCGCTCAGAAACCGGGCAGGCCGAGGCCGCCCATGCCGCCGGTGACCGGACCCATCTTCTTCTCGGTCAGCTCCCGGGCCGCCTCGGCGGCGTTGTGCACGGCCGCGACGACGAGGTCCTCCAGGGTCTCCACGTCCTCCGGGTCGACCGCCTTGGGGTCGATCTTGATCGCCTTGAGCTCCCCGGTGCCGGCGACGGTCGCGGTCACCAGACCACCACCGGCGGTGCCGGTCAGCTCGGCCTCGGCGAGCTCGGCCTGGGCCTTGGCGATCTGCTGCTGCATCTTCTGCGCCTGCTTCAGCATCTGCTGCATGTTCGGCTGTCCACCTGGGCGCACGGATGGCTCCTTCTCGCACTCGTCTGCTCGGCCGCCGCTCAGCCTATCCGCTGGGAGCGGCCCCGCCCCGCCCCGGTGCGTCCCCACCCGGCGGGTCCGGGGGACGATCACGGGGTCGACCGGAGGGAGCGGACGGATGTCCCGGGAACAGGCCGCGGCGGCCATGGAACGGCAGGCGCGGGCCTGCGCCGACATGGACGCCGCCCTCTACGCCAACCTGCTGTCGCGCGCCGCCGACGACGTCCGGGCCGGCGGCCCGTGCGCCACCGTCATCACGGGGTACGAGGACGCCGACGCCGACGCCCTCGTGTCGCTCCGCCTGCTCGGCGGCGTGCACGCGCTGGTGCTGTCCGGCCGGGCGCCGGAGCTGGCCCGGTTCTATCCCAGCGCCGGCGGGGCGTACGGAGCGGCGGACGCCCCCGCCTGCTGGGCCGCGTTCCGGGCGGTCGTCGAGGCCGATCACGACACGCTGCGCGGCTGGCTGCGCCGGCCGCCCCAGACCAACGAGGTCGGCCGGGCGAACCTGCTGCTGGCCGGCCTGCTGCACGCCGTCCACGAGGTGGGCGGGCTGCCGGTGCGCCTCGTCGAGCTGGGCGCGAGCGCCGGGTTGAACCTGCGCGTCGACCGGTTCCGGGTCGAGGCCAGCGGCTTCGCCCGGGGACCGGCCGACTCCCCCGTACGGCTGCCGGACGCCTGGCGGGGCGGGCCGCCCCACTGGCTGCGGGAGGCGGCCGCGGCGTACCCCGAGCTGACCGTGGTGGAGCGGCTCGGCTGTGACGTCACCCCGCTCGACCCGGGTACCCCCGACGGCGCGCTCGCGCTGCGGGCGTACCTCTGGCCGGAGCACACCGCCCGCGCGGCCCGGCTGGCCGGCGCGCTGGAGCTGGCCCGCCGGGTGCCGGCCCGGGTGGTCGCGGTGGGGGCGGCGGAATTCCTGGCCGGGCTCGCCCCGCGCCCCGGCGCGCTGACCGTGGTGTGGCACTCGGTGATGCGGCAGTACGTGCCGGCCGCGGAATGGGTGCGGGTCGCCGCCGAGCTGGCGCGGCTGGCCGCCGAGGGCGGCACCGGCGCGCCGGTCGCGCACCTGTTCTTCGAGCCGCACCCGGTCGGCGGGCCCCGCTTCCAGCTCCGCGCCCGGGTCGGCGCCGGGCCGGAGCGGCTGCTCGCCGAGGCGCACCCGCACGGCCTGCCCGCCTGGACGGCCTGACAAGCTCCCTCCGGCGACGTGCACCGGCGTGCCCGGCGGCGGAGGGCGCGGCCGGCGGCGGAGAGCGCGGCCGGCAGCGGAGGGCGTGGCCGGCGGCGGAGGGCGCGGCCGGCGGCGGAGGGCGTGGCCGGCGGCGGAGATCTTGGTACGAGAAGGCCCCCGGAGGGGCCGTTTCCTGCCAAGATCTCGTTCCGGTCGCCAGCCCGGGCGGTGGCACCGTGTCCGGTCGCCGCCCTACCGGGCGTCCACCTCGTCGATCTTCTCGGCGCCGAACGCCTCGCGGAGCAGCCGTACCGCCTGCTCCTCGCTGGACTCCCGCGCGGTCCGCTCGTCGAGCACCTCGTCCAGCGGCTCGTCGCCCGGGTCGAAGCCCTCGTAGGCCGGGGCCGCCGGTTGGGCGCCGCCGGGGCGTCCCCCGCCGCCGCGCACGGGCCCGTCGAACTCCGGGTCGTACGGCGGCTCGCCCGCCCAGTCGGCGTCCGCCGTCTTCCGGGCCGCCTGCGCGGGACGCGGACCGCGTCCCGCCGCGGCCGCCCGCGCCGCCGCGATCGCGCTGCTCACCGGGGGCCCGGCGGGCGCGGCCTGCTGCGGCGCCGCCGAGGGACCGGCCGGCTTCGGCACGGCCGGCGCGGCGACCGCCGACGCGCCGCCCACGGGTGCGGTGGTCGTCGGGGTGCCGCCCGACGCGCCGCCGGGCCGGGCCGGCTCCGGCCAGTCGTCCACGCCCCCGCCGGCCGCGCCACCCGGGCGGGCCGCTTCGGGCCAGTCCTCGCCCCCGCCGGCCGCGCCGCCGGGCCGGGCCGCTTCGGGCCAGTCCTCGCCCCCGCCGGCCGCGCCGCCGGGCCGGGCCGGTTCGGGCCAGTCCTCGGCCGCCTCGGCGGCGGCAGCACCGCCGGCCCGCGCCTCACCCGGGGACGTGCGGGTCGCCGCGCCGCCACGGAATCCACCGGCCGCGCCACCCGCACCGCCGGACCCGCCGGCCGGTCCGCCCGACATGCCGACCGGTCCGCCCGACATGCCGGCCGCGCCGCTCGGGCCGCCGGGACCGCCGCTCGGGCCGCCCGACGTGCCGGCCGCGCCGCCCGGACCGCCGGACCCGCCGCCACCACCGGACGGACCACCGGACACGCCGCCACCGGACGGACCACCGGACACGCCGCCACCGGGCGAACCACCGGACATGCCGCGACCGGGCATGCCGCCGGCGCCGGACATGGCGGCACCGGACGGGCCGCCGCTGGAGCCGGCGCCACTCGGGCCGGTCGGGGCCTGGTGGGCGGGGCCGGCCGGCGGGGAGGCCGGACGGGCCGGGGCGGCGGCGGACCGGGACGGGCCGCCGAGCGACACGCCGCCCCGCTCACCGGCCACCTCGCAGCGGATCTGCCAGCGCCCGCCCAACTCCTCGTAGAGCGCGTCGGTGAGCACCTGGGCGTGGTCGGACATCATCTTGGCCAGCACCGACGACTTCACCGTCACCACGAGCGTGTCGCCGTCGAGGTCGCGCACCACCGCGTCGCGCATCAGCGCCGCGATCCGCTTGTTGGTGCGGTTGACCTTGCCGACCACCTCGGGCCACACCCGGCGCACCGCGACGGCGTCCAGCGCGCCGGACGCCTGCGCGCCGGGGCGGGGCGGCTCGGGGGTCGCCGGGTCGGGCATCACCGCCGACGGCGGCACCACCCGGCGGGGGGCGCCGGCAGCCTGGTCGACACCGGCAGTCGCGGTGCCGGACGGGACCGGCGCGGCCGGGGACACCGAGGTGGGCGAAGCCGGACCGCCCGGGACGGCACCCGACGGTCCCGCCGGAGCACCCGCGCCGACGCCACGCGGCACAGCATCGGTCGGCACCGGGGCACCCGCGCCGTTCGTACCGGGCGCGGCGGCTTCGGCCGGGCCGGCCGGCCCGCTCGGGGCGGGCGCGGGGACGGGCTCGGGGCGTACCGCGGGGGCGGCGGCGACCGGCGCGGGACCGGCGGCGGCCGGCGGCGCGTCGGTGCCGGCGAGGGTGAGCCGGC
Source organism: Micromonospora sp. URMC 106 (assembly GCF_051386395.1). Classification (NCBI taxonomy): domain Bacteria; kingdom Bacillati; phylum Actinomycetota; class Actinomycetes; order Micromonosporales; family Micromonosporaceae; genus Micromonospora; species Micromonospora sp. URMC 106. The sequence continues at coordinate 8,221 of NZ_JBPQTP010000064.1, read as the reverse complement.
GCTCCATGCGTTCCAGGCGCTGGAGCAGGCCGCCGGTGGTGTCGTCGGCGCCGGGCAGCAGCATCCGGGCGCAGATCAGCTCCAGCAGCAGCCGGGGCGCGGTGGTGCCGCGCATGTCCACCAGGCCGTTGTGCACGATGTCGGCGCAGCGGGACAGGGTGCCCGGGCCGAGCCGCTGGGCCTGGGCGGCCATCCGCTCGATCTGGTCGGCCGGGCCGTCGATCAGGCCCTTGGCGGCGGCGTCCGGCACCTGCTGGAGCACGATCAGGTCGCGCAGCCGCTCCAGCAGGTCGGAGGCGAACCGGCGCGGATCGTGCCCGGCCTCCGCCACCCGGTCGACGGTCGCGTACGCGGCCGCCCCGTCCCCGGCGGCCAGCGCGTCGCACATCTCGTCGATCAGGGCGGCGTCGGTGACGCCGAGCAGGGCGGCGGCCCGGGAGTAGGTGACCCCCTCCGGCCCGGCCCCGGCGATGAGCTGGTCGAGCACGGAGAGGCTGTCCCGGGCGCTGCCGCCGCCGGCGCGCACCACCAGCGGGAAGACCGCCGGCTCGACGGAGACCCCCTCGGCCTCGCAGAGCTGCTCCAGGTAGGGCCGGAGCACCTTCGGCGGGATCAGCCGGAACGGGTAGTGGTGGGTCCGCGACTTGATCGTGCCGAGGACCTTCTCCGGCTCGGTGGTCGCGAAGATGAACTTGACGTAATCCGGCGGCTCCTCGACCAGCTTGAGCAGGGCGTTGAAGCCGGCCGACGAGACCATGTGCGCCTCGTCGATGACATAGATCTTGAAGCGGCTCTTGGCCGGCGCGAAGAACGCCTTCTCGCGCAGCTCGCGGGCGTCGTCGACGCCGCCGTGGCTGGCCGCGTCGATCTCGATGACGTCGATCGAGCCCGCGCCGTCGGTGGCCAGCGAGCGGCAGGAGTCGCACTGCCCGCACGGCTCGGGGGTGGGACCCTGCTCACAGTTGAGCGAGCGGGCCAGGATGCGGGCGCTTGAGGTCTTGCCGCAGCCGCGCGGGCCGGAGAAGAGGTAGGCGTGGTTGAGCCGCCCGCTGCGCAGCGCCTGCGACAGCGGCTCGGTGACGTGCTCCTGCCCGATGACCTCGGCGAAGGTGCGTGGCCGGTACTTGCGGTAGAGCGCCAGTGCCACTCGTCCCGCCTCCTCTCGACCGAGCCATTCTGCGCCGGTCAGCCGCGGGTGACCACCCACCCCGCCGGTGACCTGACCCGCAGGGACGTTACCGGCGCCCGGAGACAGAAAGGCCCCCCGTGCACCCGTCAGAGCCCGCTTATCCTTGCTGCCTTCCGGCCCTGGGGAGGTTCACGAGATGCACGCCGCACGGGGGGTGCCGCCAAGCCTACCCGACCAGCGGTCGATCTTCAGGGGGTGGTGGGGTGGCCGACCCGTCGGGGACCTGTATCCTCGTCTGCGGAGGATTCGCCTAGAGGCCTAGGGCGCACGCTTGGAAAGCGTGTTGGGTTCACACCCTCACGAGTTCGAATCTCGTATCCTCCGCTCTCTTGAGCAGGAAGAACGGAAGGGTCGGCCCCCACGGGGACCGGCCCTTCGTCGTACGGCGGCCCGGTTGTCCGCTCGTGCCGCCGGCGGGGAGCAACACCCGTGACCGCGGGGCTTACGCTCCTCCGGGCAAGCGACGACTCCGGCAACTCGGCCTCCCGGCTGGGTGCCGCGTGGCGAGAGGACGGCAGTCTGTCATCCCCTCAGTCCAGGCTCACCCGGCCGGACTCCCCTCATCCGCGTCTTCCGGGAGCGTCGGCGTGAACCCGGGCATCATCCTCTACGGCCCACCGGCCGTCGGGAAGGACACCATCACCCGGTGCCTGGAGGCGCTGCACGAGCGGTACGCCCTGTTTCCCCGCCTCAAGGCCGGACGGGGGCGGACGAACGGCTACCGGGCGACCACCCCGGCCGAGATCGAAGAGCTGCGCCGGCGGGGCGACATCCTATGGGAGGACCAGCGGCAGGGCGCCACCTACGCCATCGACCGGTCCCGGCTCACGGCGAGGCTGGCCGAGCACGTTCCCGTGGTCCACCTCGGCCAGGTCGGGGGCATCGACGCCGTCACCGGCGCCATCCCCGGCACCCGCTGGGTCGTCGTCTTCGTGTGGTGCCCCCGGGAGATGGTCGAGGTGCGGCTGAGAAACCGCGGCATCGAGGACCCGGCCGAAGCGCTGCGGGCGTGGGACGCCGCCCCGCTCATCTCGGACAGGGCGGATCTGACCATCAACACCCTCTTGTACGACCCGGAGGACGCGGCCCGACAGATCCACGAGTACGTGACCGCGATCGGCTAGGAACGGCGGCTGGCGGCCCCTGGTTCCGGCGAAACCCAGGTGAGAGGGTCTATGCCATGCCCTCCTTTTCCGCGCCCGACGGAACCCGGCTCTCCTACCGCACGGCCGGAGACGGCGACCCGCTCGTCTGCCTGCCGGGAGGCCCCATGCAGGACTCCGTCTACCTGGGCGACCTCGGCGGCCTGTCCCGGCGCCGCCGGCTCGTCGTCCTCGACCTGCGCGGCACGGGACGGTCGGCGATCCCCGAGGACCCCTCCTCGTACCGCTGCGACCGCCTGGTCGACGACGTCGAGGCCCTGCGCGAACACCTCGGGCTCGACCGGGTGGACCTGCTCGGCCACTCCGCCGGCGCGAACCTCGCGACGCTGTACGCGGTCCGACACCCGCGGCGCGTCGGCAAGCTGGCCCTGATCACGCCCAGTACCTTCGCCGTCGGCATCGCGGTCACCGGGGAGACGCGACGCGAGACGGCACGGCTGCGGCAGGACGAGCCGTGGTTTCCGGCGGCATTCGCGGCGCTGGAGGCGATCACCAACAACCGGGCCGGCGACGCCGACTGGGCGGCCATCGCCCCCTTCCGCCACGGCCGGTGGGACGCCGCCGCCAAGGACCGGCACGCGGCCCAGGGGTCGCAGACGAACCAGGAAGCCGCCGGCATCTTCGCCGCCGAGGGCGCCTTCTCCCCGCAGACGATCCGCGCGGCCCTGGCCACCCACCAGAACTCCGTCCTGCTGCTGGCCGGGGAGTTCGACGTCAACAGCCCGCCCCGTTCCGTGATCGAGTTCGCCGGTCTCTTTCCGCACGCCTCGCTCGCCGTGCAGCCGGGCGCGGGCCACTTTCCGTGGCACGACGACGCCGACCTGTTCGTGGAAACCGTCACGGCATTCCTGAACTGACGGGTGGGGCCCGGCCGGCGCGTGGGATGGCTGGCGCTCGGCCGAGGTGATCTCTGACGCACGTCGGTCGACCGGCGGGACGCGGACCCTACGCTGGCACCCGCATTCGACAGCGAGGTAACCGGGCGGCGGCGACCTGAGGGCGACGACCGGCCCGGGGAAAGCGCGGACACAAATGAACACGATGCTGAACGCCGCGGAAGGGCTGGCCGTACTGGCCGCCGGGGTCGCGGCCGGCGCCATCAACGCGGTGGTGGGCTCGGGCACGCTGGTGACCTTCCCGGTCCTGCTCTCCCTGGGCTATCCGCCGGTGGTGGCGAACGTGTCGAACACGGTCGGGCTGGTGCCGGGGTCGTTCTCCGGGGCGTACGCCTATCGGCACGATCTGGCCGGTCACGGTGGGCTGCTGGCGCGGCTGGGCGTCGCCGGCGTACTCGGTGGGCTGACGGGCGGCGTACTGCTGCTGCGGCTGCCGCCGGGGGCGTTCCGGGCGATCGTGCCGGCGCTGATCATCGTGGCGCTGGTGCTGGTGGTGGCGCAGCCGCGACTGGCCCGGGCCCTGGCCCGCCGCCGGCAGGATGCGGGTGAAGCCCCGCCGGCCGGCGGGGAGGTCCGGCGCGTCGGGCCGCTCCTGCTCCTCGGCGTGTTCGCTACCGGGGTGTACGGCGGCTACTTCGGCGCCGCCCAGGGTGTGCTGCTGCTGGGGCTGCTCGGGGTGCTGCTCTCCACCGACCTGCGCTGGGTCAACGGGGTCAAGAACGTGCTCGCCGGGCTGGTGAACGGGGTCGCGGCGGTGTTGTTCGTCGCCCTCGGCACGGTGGCGTGGCAGCCGGCCCTGCTGATCGCCGCGGGTTCCGTGGTGGGTGGGCTGGTCGGCGGCCGCTGGGGACGCCGGCTGCCGCCGGTGGCGTTGCGCGCCGCGATCGTGGTCGTCGGGCTCGCCGCCCTGGTCAACCTGCTGGCCTGAGCCGCGCGCCGCACGCACGGCCGGCCGGCCGCGCGCCGCACGCACGGGCTGGTCAGCCCCGCGCGCCGCGCGCACGGATTGTCAGCCCCGCGCCGCACGCACGGGTTGGTCAACCCCGCGCCGCACGCACGGGTTGGTCAACCTCGCGCCGCACGCGGTTGGTCAGCCGCGCGCGCGGGCCCAGGTGATGAAGCGGTCGGCCAGGCCGGCGGGGTCGACGCCGGGGTCGAGCCGGGCGAGTTGCTCGGCGGCCTCGGCCTGGAGGGTCGCCAGGTAGACGGTCAGCGCTGCCCGGTCGTGGCGGTACTCGCCGAGCAGCCGCAGCTTCGCCGCCGAGCAGGGCCAGGCGATGCCACACGCCCGGCAGCGCCAGGTCGGCCGGGTCGGGACGTGCTCGCGGCGTCGACTCACGGCCGGGCCACCGCCGCTCCGGCGGACCCCGCACCGCCGGCGACCGGCCCGGCCGGCTCGGCGACGTCCGACCCCGCCGGGTCGAGGCCGGCGGAGAGCACCCTGGCCCGGTCGACGCGGACGAAGGCGAAGCGCGCGCGGGAGCGCAGGGCGCCGTCCGGGGTGACCTCGTGGCCGCGTACCTCGGCCCAGACCCGTCCCTCGAACGGGCCGACGCTCAGCACCTCGGTGATCCGGAGGGTCAGCGGCCCCTCGCCGAAGCGGTACGCGTCATCCGGCACGCGGATGGTCGCGCCCACGGTCAGGGGCGTCCGCGGCTCGCGGCGGGGCGTGGTCGGGGTCGGTTGGCGCTGGCCGGCTACGGGGTCGGGGCCGGGCGGGCGGCGGGTCGGCACGGGCGGGACCTCCTCCGGGAGCGCGACGAGGTGCGCGACGAGCGGGCTGGAGGGGGCCGCCCCGCCCTCCCCGCCGGGGCGGCCCCACGACTGGCGCGACCGCCGGGCTCCCTCGCCTCCACCGGCCACGCCGCCTTCGTCACCCCAACTTGCCGGTAGTGAGCAGACAGGTACACCGCGTGCATATATGGTCGCCAGATATTTGGGACATCCGATGGGAGGAGCCCGTGAACGACGCGCTGCGGGTCGCGCTCAGCGACACCGGGCACACGACCGAATCCCTCGCCGAGAAGGTCGGCGTCGACCCGAAGACGGTCGGGCGCTGGCTGACCGAGGACCGCATCCCGCATCCCCGGCATCGGCTGGCGGCGGCGGAGGCCCTCCACCGGGACGTGTCGGACATCTGGCCGGACACTTCGAGACGTCGTGACCCGATCTGGTTCCGTCCGTGGCAGGAGATCGAGCGCGAGGCGGTGTCGCTGCGGTCGTACGAGTCGGTGGTGTTGCCCGGGTTGCTCCAGACCGAGGCGTACGCCCGTGCCGTGCTGACCGGCGGCGGCCTGTTCCCCCGGGGCGACGTGGAGCGGCACCTGGCGGCCCGGCTCGCCCGCCAGGGCATCCTCCGGCAGGACGAGCCGCCGCAGTTCACGGCCGTCGTCGACGAGGCGGTGCTGCGCCGGCCGGTCGGCGGGCCGGCCACCATGCGCGAGCAGCTCCGGGCCCTCGTCACCGCCTGCGCGGAGCCGCACATCCGGGTGCACGTCGTGCCGTCGTCGGTCGGGGCCTACGCGGGGCTGAACGGGCCGTTCGTCATCGCCAACAGCCACGACCACCGGATCGCCGGCTATCTCGACAACCAACTCCAGGGACAAGTGGTTAGCGACCCCGCCGACATCGCCGCCATGATGGCTGCGTGGGAGAACGTGCGCGGCGAGGCGCTGACCCACTGGCAGTCTGTCGATCTCATCACGGAAGTGGCGGAGACATGGAGCTGAACGGCGCGCGGTGGCGCAAGAGCAGCCGCAGCAGCGGCAACGGCGGCAACTGCGTCGAGGTGGCGGACAACCTGCCCGGCGTCGTCGCCGTGCGGGACTCGAAGGACCCGGCCGGCCCGGCGCTCGCCTTCACCCCCACGGCGTGGCACGCCTTCGTCGCCGGGGTCGCCCGGCGCCCCTGAGCGGGCGGCCCCCCGCGCGGGCGGCCCCGAGCGGACGGACCTCCGAGCGGGCGGGGCCTACCCGTCGAGGGCGGTCGCGGCCTCCAGGGTCGCCGTCGCCCGCCGCAGCGCGCCGGCCCGCCCCGCCGCCGTGCGCGCCTTGAGCAGCGGCAGGAAGACGGCGTACCGGGCGCTGCGGCTCAGCGCCTCGTACGCGGCGCGGGCGCGGTCGTTGCCCGCCAGGGCCGCGGCCAGGTCGTCGGGCACGGCGGCGTCGCGCTGCGGCGCGTACGCCGCCGCCCAGCGGCCGTCGGCCTTCGCGGCCGCGACCTGGGCGCGGCCGGCGGGGCGCATCCGCCCGGCCGCCTCCAGCGCGGCGACGCGCTCCACATTGACCTGCGACCACGGGCTGCCCGGCCGGCGCGGGGAGAAGCGCTGGAGGAAGCGCGTCGCGTCGAGGCGGCGGCGGTGGCTGTCGATCCAGCCGTGGCAGATGGCCACGTCACCGGCCTGCGCCGTCATCCCCGCCGTGCCCTTCTTGGCGATCGTCAGCCAGACGGCGGAGCGGCCCCCGCCGTGCTCGGCGAGCCACCGGTCCCACTCGTCGATGTCCGCGAAGCAGATGGTCTCGACGTCGTCCACGGGCTCAGCCTCTCCCGGAGACGATCTCGACGTAGTGCGGGTTGTACATGACGCCCAGCAGGTTGCCGAACGGGTCGACCACCGTGGCGGTCACGAAGCCGCTGCCCCGATCCTGCGGCCGCTCGTGCTCGGTGGCGCCCATGGCGAGCAGCCGCGCGAACATGCCGTGCACGTCGTCGACGTGCCAGTACAGGACGACGCCGCCCGGCCCGGACGCCGTGCCCGGCGGCCGGTATCGGCTGTCGATCAGCCCCAGCTCGTCCCGGTCGTCGCCGAGCCGCCATTCCGCGTAGCCGTCGCGCAGGAAGTACGGCTCGAAGCCGATCAGGTCCGTGTACCAGTCCTTGGCGGCCTGCCAGTCCGCGGCCCAGTAGCTGACGTTCGCCATGCCGCGCAGTTTCGGTGTCTCGGTCATGACCCCACGCTAGGAGGGGTTGAGGAACATCAGGTTCCTCAACCTCCGGCAGAATCCGAGGAATGCTGGAAACCTCGGTACGCCTCCTGCGGTTGCTCGCCCTCCTGCAACAGCGGCGCGAGTGGTCCGGCGCCGACCTCGCGGCGCGGCTGGAGGTCACCGCCCGGACCATCCGCAACGACGTCGACCGGCTCCGCCGCCTCGGCTACCAGATCGACTCGGCCACCGGCCCGACCGGGGGCTACCGCCTGGGCGCCGGCACCGCGCTGCCGCCGCTGCTGCTCGACGACGACGAGGCGGTGGCGGTCGCGGTGGGGCTGCGGGCGGCCGCGGCGGGCACGGTCACCGGCATCGAGGACGTGTCGCTGCGGGCGCTGACCAAGCTGGAGCGGACGTTGCCGAAGCGGTTGCGGCCGCGCGTCGACGCCCTGCGCGCCGCGACGGTCTCGGCGGCCGGCGGCGGCCCCACCGTCGACGCCGACACGCTGACCACCGTCGCGGCGGCCGCGCACGGGCACGAACGGCTGCGGTTCGAGTACGCCGGCCACGACAGGCGCACCAGCGTGCGCGACGTGGAGCCGCACACGCTCGTCTACACCGGTCGCCGCTGGTACCTGCTGGCCTGGGACACCGACCGGCGGGACTGGCGCACCTTCCGCGCGGACCGGCTGCGGCCGCTGCCGCCGACCGGGCCACGGTTCGTGCCGCGCGAGCCGCCCGGCGGCGACGCCGCGGCGCACGTGCTGCGCGGGGTGCGGTCGCTGGTCTGGCCGTACCGGGCGCGCATCCGCTTCCAGGCGCCCGCCTCGGTGGTGGCCGAGCGCAGCACCATCACCTCGGGTGAGGTGATCCCGCTCGACGACGCGACGTGCGAACTGGTCACCGGCACCGACTCGCTGCACGACCTGGCCACCTACCTGAGCAAGTTCGACGTCCCGTTCACGGTCCTGGAGCCGCCGGAACTCCGCGACTTCCTCCGCACCCTCGCCACCCGCTACCTCGCCGCCCTCCCCACCTAACCCACCC
>NZ_JBPQTP010000063.1:0-39134 GCF_051386395.1 Micromonospora sp. URMC 106 | reverse complement strand
CCCCCACGCACCGCAAGCCAACCCCACACCCCACCCCGACGCGCAGCAAAGCCAAACAGGGAACACCCGCCGGGACAGCGCAAGAGCCAAGCAGAGCAAGCAACCCGCAAGGAAGAAAACGGGCCGACGCCCCCCGGGAACCTCCCGACGGGCGTCAGCCGTTTCGCGGTGCCCGGGCACTGCCCGGATGGGTGCTCACCGTCAGCGCGCGGCTCCCATGCCGAAGCGGTGACGCTTGCGCCAGACCAGCGACAGGAGCAGGAGCACCGCGCCGGCACCGACGAGGCCGCCGCCGAACTTCATCGGGGTGCTCAGGCTGTCACCCGTGACGGGCAGCGGCGGCGCGTGCTTCTTGAGCACGATGAGCGTCGCCGTCGCCACCTGCCGCGACGTCTGGCCCTCCGCCCGGAAGGTGTAGGTGCCCGGGTGACGCGGCGTGTAGGTGGTGCGGAACTCGCCGTTGCCGTCCGCCGTGACCACGATGGTCCGGGGGTTGGGCTGGGGGGCCTGCTGGAACGAGACCGGCGCCATCGCGATGGTCTCGCCGGTGCTGCGCCGCGCCTGCTCGGCGCCCGGAACGGCGGCGGCGAGCGGCGAGGTGCTGACGGTGATCACGACCGTCTCGAAGTCGGCCCAGCCGGTGCCGATCAGGGTGGCGGTCTGGCCGACCACGACGGTCGTCGGGCTCACCGCGAGCGTCGCGGGGCCGACGCCGGGTGGGTAGATCGGTGGCTGTGGCGTGCCGGTGCCGGGCGCCGGCTGCGGCTGCGCCGCCCCCGCTGCGGTCGGCGCGGCCAGCACGGCCATACCGACCGTGAGCGCCATGATGATGCGGGATAGCCGCATGATTGGTTCCCTCCTACTGGTCACAGCTTGGTGCGGAAACAACTTGGGTGGTCCATGGGGTGGCGGTGGGGGTCAGCCACAGCTCGGCCGTGCCGGCGCCGGTCTTCGCGGTGAGCACGGTGACCTCCAAGGTGCGGGAGGTTCCCGGGCTGACCTCGACGTTCGCCGTGGTCACCTGACGGCGCCGCTCGGTGCCGCTGCCCACCGCCGTCTCGACGCCGTCGAGGCGGGTGGTGAGCACGGCCCCGCCGGCCGGGCTGTGCACCGACACCAAGGTGCGGATGGTGTACGGGTCGCCGGCCAGGCCGAGGCCGAGGACCGACTTGCTGAGGCCCGACCTCGGCGCCGACGAGCGGAGGGTGACCCGGAGCCGGATCTCCCGACGGCCGTCGGCCCGGCAGTCGCCGACCGTGAGGGTCGCCGCCGGCCGGAGGTAGTAGCCGAGCTTCGCGCCGCTGCCGTCGTTGAGGAACACACCGACGGTCGGCACGGTGTCCTTCTCCGGAAGAACCCCGGCCATTCGGCTGTCGCCGATTGTCCGCTGTTCCTCAGGTCGGGCACTCCAGAACAATATCCGGCGTTCAGTGACAGCACGGTCAAATGCGGACAATAACCCCTTCGGGTCGACTTTCTTCGTGACCAGCGCGTTGAACACGGCGGCGGCGGAGGAGGCGAAGAAGGCGTCCTGCTCGTCGTTCTCCATCCGCTGGTAGCTGTCGCTGAGCATGGTCTGCACGACCTTCTCGGCGGCCAGCGGGACGCCGCCGGGCACCATCACCGGACCGGTCGCCTTCAGCAGGTACGACAACACCACCGGGTCGACGGCGAGCACGCCGTCCACCGTGGTCTTCGTACGCCGTCGGAACATCTCGCGGTAGAGCGCGGCGGCGGTCGGGAAGTGCGGGGTGAGGTTGACGTCGGCCGGATAGATCCCGGGCAGGTCGGCCCAGAGACGGCGCACCTCCGCGGGCACCTTCAGCGGCGGCTGGAACCGGCCGAGCGCGCTGCTGGTCCCCTGCCGCCCCATCCGGACCCGGCCGGCGTCGGCGTGGATCACGGCGTACGCGCCGATCATGCCCCCGGTGGCGCGCAGCTCGGCCGGATTCTGCGACACGACGAGATAGGTGCGGGGGCCGTCGGCGCCCAGCAGGGTCGGGAGCAGCCGACTGGCCTGGTCCGCGGCGGCGGTGAGGTTGGCCAGCCGGTCGATCTCGCCCCGCAGGTCGACGAGCGCCTGCCGGACCTGGCTCACCAGCCCGTCGGTGGGCACCACCGCGAGGCTGCTCCGGGTGCCCTGCACCGCCGAGTTGACGGTCGTCAGCTCCGCCGAGACCGTCCGCAGCCCGGCCACGTCCAGCCGCCCGCCCGCGGGCACCAGGCTGGTCAGATCGGTACGCAGCAGCAGCGGGAACGCCTGCCGGGCGAGATCGTCGATCGCGACCGCGATCTGCCGCACGGCGGCCAGGTTGTCCCCGGCGTACGGGGTGTGCCGGCCGAGCCACCAGCCGGGGTCGCCGGTCGCGGCGCGGGCCTTGCCCGCCTGCTCCTGCAGCGCGGCGAGGGTGCGTTGCGCCCGGGCCGTGTCGCCGCCGACCACCTGGGCGCTCAGCTCGCGGGCCAGCCCGGCGGCGTTGAGCAGGTGGGCGCGGGCCTGCCAGCCCCGGAAGCCCACCCAGCCGCCCGTCAACAGCAGCAGCGAGCCCACCACGAGGGAGGCGAGCAGGGCACGCCGAAGCTGTCGCCGCCGGCGGGACCGACTACGCCGTCGGCGCGGTCTCTGGCTCTCCGTCACACCACACGTCCTTCCCGAAACGGACAGATGGCCCGATTCCTCCGCCTGTTCCTACCAGGTAACGATCGTTTACACCGCTAGATGACGGTATTGGCTGATACGCGAGGATCGCTCGCGGCTCAGCGGCCCGTGCGACCGGCCGCCGCGTCGTACAGCAGCCGCTCGACGCGGTCCACGCCCGCCGGCATCGACATCTCCCGCAGGTACGCCTCCCGGCCACGCCGGCCCATGTCCGCCCGGGCGGGCGGCGGGATCGTGGCGGCCAGCCAGAACCGGTCCGCCAGGCTCGCCCAGTCCTCCGGCGGGCAGGAGAGCCCCGCGCGGGCCCGCTCCACCAGCTCCGCGGTGTCGCCGCCCGCGGAGGCCACCACGGGCGCGGCGCAGGAGAACGCGGCCTGGAGCTTCGCCGGCAGGGTGCTGCGCAGCTCGGGCAGGTCGCGCAGCATGACGAGCTGGTAGTCGGCGGCGGCGTACAGCTCCGGCATGTCCAACGGGGAACGGCGCTCGACGAAGCGCACGTTGTCGGCCCGCAGCTCGGCGGCGAGCCCCCGCACCCGCCGCTCCTGCGCGCCCGAACCCACCAGGACGAGGTCCATGGTGCGGTCCAGCGCCGCCGCCGCCCGTACCGCTGTCTCCAGGCCCTGCCGGGCGCCGATGGTCCCGGCGTGCATCACCACGCAGCGGTCGTCGCGGCGCACCAGCCTCCGCGCCGCCCGGCTGGGCCGCGCGGGCTGGAAGATCCGCTCGTCCGTCCAGTTGAGCACCACCTGCACCCGCGCCGGGTCGGCGCCGGCGGCCACGACCCGGTCCCGCAGCGACGGCGCGGCGACCGCGATTCGGTCGGCGGCCCGGTACGTCCGGGTCATGGCCGCGCCGAGCCGCCCGGCCCACCGCCCGTGCTCCGCGTCGGCCGGCTCGTCCGCCGCCCAGACGTCCTGCACGTGTACGACGGTCGGCACCCGACCCAGCAGGCGCAGCAGGCCCGCCGCGGCGAACGCGGTCGCCGGGGGCAGGTGCACGTAGAGCGCGTCGACGTCGGCGAGGAACGACCGCCCGGTCAGGGTGGCGCTCCCCGCGAAGGACAGGTAGCCGGCCATCCGGGTGCGCACCGACCCGTCGCCGCCGCTGTAGCGCGGGACCCGCCGGACGGTCAGCCGCTCGCTGCGGGTCTCGTGCCGCCACCGCTGCCGCCACCCCGGATAGACGTGTCCGCCGGGATAGTCGGGGAAGCAGGTCAGCACCTTCACCTCGTGTCCCCGCACCGCGAGTTCCTCGGCGAGGCTGCCCGGGATGAACGCCGGCTCGGGCGGGAAGTGGTACGCCAGGATCCCGATCCTCATCGGCGCGCCTCCGTCCGGACGGCGCGGCACGGCGCGGGATGACACCGTGGACGGCCCGGGCCCGCGTACGATGCCCGCATCCCCTCCGCGTCCGGCCGGCACCGTCGGCCGACCGCCGTCGCGGCGTTGCCCGCGACGGCACCGACGAGAGGGGTCCACATGGTCGACCGGGTGCTGTTCGTCTGCCACGCCAACCTGTGCCGGTCGCCGATGGCCGAGTACCTCGCGCGCCGCCTGCTGGCCGGGCAGCCGGTCCTGGTGTCCAGCGCGGGCACCGACGCCGTCGACGACCTGCCGATGCACCCGTACGCGGCGGAGGTGGCGGCGGAGGCCGGCGGTGACCCGACCGAATTCCGCAGCCGCCGGTTGCGCGGAGAACTCCTGGTCGGGGCGACGCTGGTGCTGACGGCGACCCGGCGCCAGCGGTCGGTCTGCACCGCGCTGGCGCCGGCGGCGCTGCACCGGACGTTCACCCTCCGCCAGTTCGGCCGGCTGGCCGAGGCCGCCGACGCGGCGACGGACGCGGCGGACGACGCGGCGGCGGATCCGGCCGACGGTCCCCTGCGGGCCGCGGTCCGGGCGGCCGCCCGCGCCCGGGGATGGCTGCAACCCGCCACCCCCGACGCGGACGACCTGGTGGACCCGATCGGCGGCACCGCCGCCGACTTCCGACGCTGCGCCGAGGAGATCGACCGGTCGCTGCGACCCCTCGCGGCGCTCATCGGGACAGCCGGGTGAGTTCCTGCGTCCGGTCGCTGAGGCCGTCGATCCGATCCGCGTGCCGGGCGGGCGTGGCCCGGTCGGCCGGCACGTCCGTGGCCCCGGCCGTCACCACCCGGTAGGCCTCGTACTGGTACGCCTCGGCCTTGGCCACCTTGGCCATGTTCAGCACGCAGCCGAGCAGCCGCACGGAGACCGAGTGCAGGGAGCGCGCGGCGGCGGCCACCTGGGTCCGCGAGGTGCGGCCCTGCTGCGAGACCAGCAGCGCGCCGTCGGCCTGCACGGCCACCACCACGCCGTCGGTCACCGCCAGCAGCGGGGCGGTGTCGATGATGACGATGTCCGCCGACTCCCGCAGGGCGAGCAGCAGGTCCGCCATCGCCTTGGAGCCGAGCAGCTCGCTGGGGTTGGGCGGCGCCGAGCCGCTCGGGAGCACCAGCAGGGACTTGTCGCCCCAGCGCTGCACCACGTCGCCGACCTGGACGTCACCGACGAGCACGTCGGTGAGTCCGATGCCGGCGTCGAGCCCCAGGTAGTCGGCGACCTTCGGCCGGCGCAGGTCGGCGTCGACCAGCAGCACCCGCCAGCCGGCCTCCGCCAGGGCGATGGCCAGGTTGCAGGAGAGCGTGGTCTTCCCCTCGCCCTGCAGGGCGCTGGTGACCGCGATGACCCGGGCGGGCTCGTGCACGTCGACGAAGCGCAGATTCGTCCGCAGCTTGCGGACCGCCTCGGCCCGGGCGGAGTTCGCCGCCTCGCCGACGATCAACGGCTCCGACTTCGCGGTGCTCTCGAACGGGATCTCACCGAGCAGCGGGCTGCCGGTGGTGCGCTGGAGACCGGCGGCGTCGCGCAGCCGCACATCGGCCAGCCCGCGCAGGATCGCCAGGCCGACGCCGGCGAGCAACCCCAGCAGCGTGCCGATCACGAAGTTGCGGACCGGCTGCGGCGACACGGGGGTGGGGCTGACCCGCGGCCCGCTGACCACCTCGATCTTGATTGGGCCGGCCTTGCCGTCCTGGGTCGTCTCCACCTTCTGCACCAGCTCCACGAACTTCGCGGAGAGCAGTTCGGTGACCTTCAGCGCGCGGTTCTGGTCCGTGTCGGTCACCGAGGCGCGCAGCAGGACGGTGCCTGTCTCGGTCGAGGTGCTGACCCGGCGCTGAACCTCCTCGGCGGTGAGCCCGATGGGGTTCTCGGCCACCACGCTCTGCGCGAGGCGGTCGCTGGTCAGCAGCTCGGCGTACGACTTGACGCGCTGCTGGAGGAAGAGGCCGCCCTGGTAGGCGTCCGTGACGCCCTGAGTGGGCGTGGTGACGAAGAAGGTCACCGAGGCGACGTACCGGGGCTGGGCCCGGACGGTGACGAGGGCGGTGATCCCGAGGGCGACCATGACGGTGAGGAGCACGATCCACCAGTGCTGGCGCACGAGGCGGAGTTGGCGGTACAGGTCCATCAGGCGCGCCTCCGTACCAGGCCGGTAACGCCAAAGAACTTCACGAAAACCCCCAAGGTCGACTTAATCTCGTGAAACCATTAAAGCGACTCATACGACTTATGTCCCGAGTTACGTATTTTCGCCCCTTGACATCTGCGCCCGACCCGCCAACCGACAAACGGGTGGGCGGCGTTCCGGGTAGCGGGGAGAGACGAACGGGCGTGACGTTGCCGACCGGTGACCCGTCCCGACTCGCCGGCCAGGCCGCCGATGGATAGGGTCGGAAACGGTGTGCCGGGAAGCCTGGTCGGCAGTTGACCCCCTGCTGCCCAGACAACGAGGTGGACCTCGCGCATGAGCGACCGCGCCCCGCACACCGACCCGTCCCGCGCGCCCCGCCGGCTCTTCTCGCGCACGTCCTGGCCGGAGGCCCGGTTCCTGGCCGACGTGCTGCGGACCGAGACCGTCGGCGGCGCCCTCCTCCTGGTCGGCGCGGTGATCGCGCTGATCTGGGCGAACTCGCCCTGGGGGTCCTCCTACGAGGCTCTCGGTGAATGGGTGCCGTGGTCCGGTGGGGCGACCCTGCATCTCGACCTGAGCCTGGCGGCCTGGGCCGCCGACGGCCTGCTGGCCATCTTCTTCTTCGTGGTCGGGCTGGAACTCAAGCGCGAATTCGTCGCCGGTGAGCTGCGGGACCCGCGCCGGGCGGCCCTGCCGGTGATCGCCGCCGTCGGCGGCATGGTGCTACCCGCGCTGATCTACGTCGCGGTCAACCTGGCCGCCGGCGGGGACGGGCTGCGGGGCTGGGCCATCCCCACCGCGACGGACATCGCGTTCGCCCTGGCCGTGCTGGCCCTCATCGGCTCCCACCTGCCGCAGGGCCTGCGGGCCTTCCTGCTCACCCTCGCGGTGGTCGACGACCTGCTCGCGATCACCGTCATCGCGGTGTTCTACACCGACGACTTCAGCCCGCTGCCGCTGCTCGCCGCCCTGGCCCCGATCGCGCTGTTCGGCGTGCTCGTGCAGCGCCGCAAGACCTGGTGGTGGGCGCTGATCCCGCTCGCGGCGACCGCGTGGGGCCTCATGCACGCCTCCGGGGTGCACGCCACCGTGGCGGGCGTCCTGCTGGGCTTCACCGTGCCCGTCCTGCGCGGCCGCGACGGCGACGGGCACGGGCTCGCCGAGCACCTGGAGCACCGCTGGCGCCCGATCTCGGCCGGGTTCGCGGTGCCGGTCTTCGCGTTCTTCGCGGCCGGGGTCTCGCTGCGGGGCGCCGACCTGGGCGCGGTCGCCACGGACCCGATCGTGATCGGCGTGGTCGCGGGCCTGGTGCTCGGCAAGGCCGTCGGGATCTTCGGCTCGACGTTCCTGCTCGCGCGGTTCACCCGGGCCCGGCTCGACGAGGACATCACCTGGTCCGACCTGCTCGGGGTGGCGCTGCTCGCCGGAATCGGATTCACCGTCTCGCTGCTGATCGGCGAACTCGCGTTCGGCGCCGGCAGCACCGCCGACGACAACGTCAAGACGGCGGTGCTCACCGGCTCCGTGATCTCCGCGCTGCTCGCCTCGGTCGTGCTGGTCCGGCGCAACGCCGCCTATCGGCGCATCGCCGAGGCGGAGCGGGTGGACGCCGACCGCGACGGCGTGCCGGACGTCTACCAACGCGGTGACGGCTGACCGTCAGCGGCGCCGCTCGGCCGCCCGGCGCTCCTCCTGCTCGTCGGCGAGGGCGTCGCTGACCGGCTCCATCAGGTCGTCGCCCGGCACCGCCACCTCCTCCGCACGATCCTGCTCGTCGACGCGCCCGCCCGCCGGCGGCTGCGGGGCGGTGGCGCCCCCGGCGAATCCGTACTCGTTCGGTTCGTCGTGCTTGCTCATGTGACAGTCCTCCCGCTTTCTCCGGTTTCGCCTCCTACCGCCAACGGTAGGTGGTGATCCTCTTGCCCGCTGGAGGCCGCCGATAGTCGCGCCGGCGTCGCGGCGAGCGCGGCCCACAGCAGCCGGCGCAGCAGGATGATCGCCGCCGCCGCGGCCAGCTCCGCCCACCCCTGGTCGCCGGCCAGCCGCAGCAGGCCGGCGGCGGTGAGCAGGTCCAACAGCACCCGCAGCGCGCACCGCCAGGAGCCCGTGCAGACCAGCACCGCCAGCCCGGCGACCGTGGCCAGCGCGGTGGTGGCGGTGACCAGGGCGCGCATCACCCGCCCCGCCCCGTCTCCCCCACCTGCCGCTGCTCCTGGCGGATCTCCCGGCCGAGGAAGTAGTTCAGCGCGGTCCGGATGGTGGCGATCGCCGCCAACTGGCCGATCTGGGTGAAGGTCGGCGAGACCGCCGTACGCAGGATGTCCGCCGCGAGCTGGAACTCCAGCCCGAGGGTGAGGAACCGCCCCAGGGAGAGCCGGATCGGGGTGAACACGGCGGCGCTGCGGTGCCGCAGCCCTTCGACCGCGAACCGCAGCGCCGCCCAGGCCGCCCCGACGAAGATGACCACCGCGCCGGCCACCTCCACCGCGGTGACCAGAACCTGGTAGCCGTGACGCAGCACCTCCTCGACGCCCACCCGCTGGCCTTACCCGGCCCGTCGGGCGCTAGTCGGCGTCAGGTGAGCTGCGCGACCGCCTCCAGGATCAGCCAGAGCCCGCAGATCGCGAAGAGCACCGCGGCGCCGTACTTGATGGTCTTCTCCGGCAGCCTCCGGCCCAGCATCCGCCCGACCAGGATGGCCAGCGCGTCCGCGGCCACCATGCCGACGGTCGAGCCGAGCCAGGTGCCGAACCAGCCGTACTGGGTGGCCAGGGTGATGGTGGCGAGCATCGTCTTGTCGCCCAGCTCGGCCAGGAAGAACGCGACCGACACCGCCACGATGGCGGACTTGCTGGTCTTCTCGGCCTTGCGCTTCTCCTCCTCGGTGAGGGTGTCCCCGCGCAGGGTCCACGCGCCGAAGCCGAGGAAGGCCAGACCCGCGACGAGCGAGATCCACTCCGTCGGCAGCGCGGCGCCGAGGCCGTAGCCGATCGCCACCGAGGCCAGGTGCACCACGGCGGTGGCGACGGTGATGCCGATCAGGACCGGCACGGGCTTGAAACGAGTGGCGAAGGTCAGCGCCATCAGCTGGGACTTGTCCCCCAGCTCGGCGACGAAGATGACGCCGAAGCTGACCACCAGCGCGACGAGGAAACCTTCCATGACATCCTTCCGGATCACGCCGGGAGGAGGTACGGGGCGCCCTCGACCCGGCTACGACAGCCTGGGTCGAAGGTCTCGCCCGCCCCGGAAACCGAGGCCGCGTGGCCGGATGCGGAACGCACCAGTGTGTCGACCACGACATTGGGGGCTACTCCCCTTCGCGCCGCCCAGCCTAGCCGACCACCGACCGGGCGGGACGCGGCGGGTGAAGATCGTCACGCGCCACCGCCCGGCCCACGGTCCGCCCGCCGTGGGTCACGCCGGGGTCGCCGGCCCGTCCCCCGGGACGACCCGGCTCCGGTCACTCGGCGCGGGCCAGGGTGACGCCGAACAGGCTGTCCGGGTCGGTCCAGAAGTCGTGGGCGGCGAAGCGGGCCGCCGCCAGCTCGGCGGCGATGCCCTCCGGCCGGAACTTCGCGGACACCTCGGTGCGCAACTCCTCGCCCTCGGCGAAGGTGACCTCCAGGTCGAGCACCCGCACCCGCATCGGCCGCAGCGCGCGCAGTCGCATCTCGATCCACTCCCGCTCCGGGTCCCACAGGGCGACGTGGGCGAACCCCTCCGGGTCGAAGTCGGCGCCCAGCTCCCGGTTGATCACCCGCAGTACGTTGCGGTTGAACTCGGCGGTGACGCCGGCCGCGTCGTCGTACGCCGGCACGACCACCCCCGGGTCCTTGACCAGGTCGGTGCCGATCAACAACCAGTCCCCCGCCTCCAGCGCCGCCCGCATGGCGGCCAGGAACCGCGCCCGCTCGGCGGGCAGGAGGTTGCCGATGGTGCCGCCGAGGAAGAGCACCAGCCGCCGCCCGCCGGTCGGCAACCGGTCCAGGTGGCGGGTGAAGTCCCCCACGATGCCGCGCACCCGCAGCCCCGGGTAGTCGGCGGCGATCTCGGCGGTGGACCGGCGCAGGGCGCTGACCGACACGTCCAGCGGCACGAACGTCCCGAGGCCGCCCCGGCGGGTGAACGCGTCCAGCAGCAGCCGGGTCTTCTCCGACGAGCCCGACCCGAGCTCGACCAGCGTCTTCGCCCCGGTCAGCTCGGCGATCGCGCCCGCCCGGTCGGCCAGCACGGCGCGTTCGGCCCGGGTCGGGTAGTACTCCGGCAGCCGGGTGATCTCCTCGAACAGCTCACTGCCACGGGCGTCGTAGAACCACTTGGGCGGCAGCCACTTCGGCTCGGCGGTCAGGCCGGCGCGGACGTCCTCCCGCAGGCTGCGGCCCAGGTCCTGCTCCTCGAGGTGGATCTCCAGCGGCTCCGCGCTCATGTCTTCCCCTTCGTCGTCGGGTGGAACGTCCCTGTCGGGCGGCGGTCAGACCTCGGCGAGAGCGCGTACGCGCACCCCCGTCGCGGTCGCCTCCACCAGTTGCCCGTCCGGTACCGCCTGCCAGCCGGGGCCGTCGTCGTGCGGCTCGGACGACAGCAGCACGGACGCCGGGGTCGCGCGGATCGACAGCGCGTGCCCGGCAACGCTGGCCACCACGGTGTGCCCGTCGGTGAGCAGCAGGTTGAGCCGGGATCCGGGCGCGGCCGCGGCCACCGCCTTGACGGTCTCGGCGATCGCGCGCGCCGGCTTCACCCCGGCCCGCAGCCGGTGCCGGACCAGCGCCCACAGCAGCGCCGCGTCGGTGGACGCGTCGAGGGTGAGCAGGTCGCGTACCGGCAGGGTGCCGGCGAGCGGGACCACCGAGTCGGGCCAGCCCCGCACCACGCCGTTGTGACTGAACAGCCAGCGCCCCTCGGCGAACGGGGCGGCGGCCCCGTCGAGCACCGCCATGCCGACCGTCGCGGAACGGACGGCGGCGAGCACCGCGCCGGCCGAGGTGACCGCCGCGAGCTGCGCGATGGTCGGGTCGCTCCAGATCGGCTGGGCCCGCCGGTAGCGCACCGGCTCGCCGTCGCCCGGATACCATCCGACGCCGAAACCGTCGGCGTTGATCGTCCCGCCGCCACGCATGTCACGCGGCGCCCAGGACTGCCGCACCAGGGAGTACGGCGGGTCGAACAGCAGCTCCCGCAGGGTGACCGGCGGCCCGAGGTAGGCCAGGTGACGGCACATCAGGCGACACCGCCCCGCCCGACCGCCCGGCCGGGGCGCGAGGGTCGACGCGGGTCGGCGCGCGGCCGGCGCCGGCGGCCGGTCGCGCGAGGGTCACCTGGCGGCGCCAGGGGTCGTCCCGTCCTCACGGCTGCGCCTCCTCCGGCCGGACGTCCCGGGCGCAGCGGAAGCCGCTGAAGATCTGTCGCCGGATCGGGTAGTCCCAGTTGCGGAAGGTGCCCCGGCACGCGGCCCGGTCGGTGCCGAACGACCCGCCCCGCAGGACCTGGTAGTCGTCGCCGAAGAAGACCTCCGAATACTCCCGGTAGGGGAAGGCCGTGAAGCCCGGGTGCCCCCGGAACGTCGTGGACGTCCACTCCCACACGTCACCGATGAGCTGGTGCACGCCCAGCGGCGAGGCGCCCGCCGGGTAGGCCCCCACCGGGGCCGGCCACAGGTGCCGTTGCCCCAGGTTGGCGTGCTCGGCCGTGGGGTCGTCATCGCCCCAGGGGTAACGTCGGGAACGGCCGGTGGCCGGGTCCCAGCGGGCCGCCTTCTCCCACTCCGCCTCGGTCGGCAGCCGCTTGCCGGCCCAGGCCGCGAACGCCTGCGCCTCGTGGTAACAGACGTGCACCACCGGCTCGTCGTCGCGGACCGGCGCCCACCGCCCGAAGCGCCGGTAGGCCCAGCCGTCGCCGTCGCGCCGCCAGTGCATCGGCGCGGACAACCCCGCTTCCCGGCGGTGCCGCCAACCCGCCGGGCTCCACCAGCGCGGGTCGTCGTAACCCCCGTCGGCGATGAACTCGCGGTAGCGGCCGTTGGTCACCGGAGCGGCGTCGATGACGTACGCCGGCAGGTGGACCCGGTGGGCGGGGCGCTCGTTGTCCAGCGCCCACGGGTCGGTGTCGGTGCCCATGGTGAACTCACCGGCCGGCACCAGCACCTCGCCGCCGGCCCGGGCCCGCGGCTCCGGCGGCGGCGGGGCGTGCAGGACCGCCGGCCCGGCGCGGAGCTGGTGGGTGGCGAGCATCGTCTCGTCGTGCTGCTGCTCGTGCTGCACGATCATGCCGAAGGCGAAGCCGTCGGCGACCAGCGGGCGGTCGGTGAACGCGACCCGGTCCAGCAGGTCGAGCACCTTGTCCCGGACGGTGCGCAGGTAGGCGCGGGCCTCCCGCGGCGGCAGCAGCGGCAGCGACGGGCGGTCCCGGCGGGGCTGCTTGAACGCGTCGTACAGATCGTCGATGTCCCGCCGGACCGGCTCGCGGCCGCCCACGTCGCGGACCAGCCAGAGTTCCTCCTGGTTGCCGACGTGGGCGAGGTCCCAGACCAGCGGGGACATCAGCGGCGAGTGCTGCCGCACCAGGTCGGTCTCGTCGACCGCGTCGGTCAGCAGCGCCGTGCGGGCACGGGTGCGTTCCAGCTCCGCCGCGATCCGGCTGCGCAGCTGCTCCGCGCCCGCGCGTGGCGTGCTCGCTCCGGTCACCGGTGCCTCCTCCCCGCGGCGGCCCGTCGCCGCCGTACGTCTCGGTCGATCTCCTCGTGCCGGGCCGCCGGCAGGTCGAGCCGGGGCAGCGCCGCCAGGGCCAGGTCGAACAGCTCCACGGCGGCGGCGGCCAACCTCGGGTCGCGCAGGCCGTCCCGGGCGGCGGCGTGCCAGCGGTGCGCCACCGGCCCGGCGACGGCCCGGGCCGTGTGCACCGTGCCGGGCTCGGCGAGCAGGGCGGCGAGCACCGCGAGCGGGACCGCCCAGTCCCGGCCGGCCTGTGCGTCGAGGTAACGCAGCTCCAGGTAGCCCCGGGGGCGGACCGGCGGGAAGAGGGTGCTCACGTGGTAGTCGAGGTCGTCGGTGGTGGGCGGTCGGGGCAGCGCCCCGTCGACCCAGTCGGCGAAGGTGACCGCCGGCGGCGGCGTCCAGTCGGGGCCGGCGTCGCGCACGCAGAGCAGCGGCGCGGCGAGGACGTAGTCGACCCAGGCGGTGACCGGGTCGACGTCGGCCCGCTCCGGCGTCCACACCGGACGGGTGCGGGCCGGGTCGATGGCATACCAGGCGGCCATCCGCGCGGACGCCCAGCCGGTGGCGCGGCCGGCGTGCCGGTCGGCCGTGGCGAAGGCGGCCAGCAGGGGCGGCCCGAGCGCGTGCGCCGCAGCCCAGCGGGCCGGCAGGTGCTCCGCCTCCCCCGCGTCCAGGCAGACCTGCAGGCCGGCGGTGCTGTACATCATCGTCCGCCCGGCGGGGCCGCGCCGGTCGAAGACGTGGCGCATGGCGCGGTAGCGGGGAGTCTCGACCACGGGCCGCGGCGGCCGGTGGGGATCGATGCCGCTCCGTCCGAGCACCAGCCCGGCGGCGGCGAGCAGGCCGCTCACCTCGGCCATGTCGCCGTCGGTGGCGTGGATGAGGGTGGCGATCGAGGTGCGGGGCGCGGTGGAGATCTCCAGTTGCCCGCCGGGCTCTACGGTCACGGTGCCACCGTGGCGGAGCGGTGCGGCGGGGCTCGCGCGATCGAGGGTCGGGGGGCAGTGCCGCCCCAGGGCCGCCCGGAGCCGCTCGCCGTCGACCGGGCGGGCGGGGTCGGCGGCGTCGTGCACGGTCCATTCGAGTTCGACGCCGATGTGGGTCGGCGGGCCGGTCTTGAAGCAGATCCGCGCGAGGTGGCGCGCGGCCGCGGCGCGCTCCTGCAGGACGGTGGTCCGGTCGAGCTCCGGCGACGTCACCACAGGACGGGCTCCCTTCCCCGTGCCGATCTCCGGTCCGTGCCACCGTAGCGCCGGCCACCGACATCGGCAGGGCGCCGGCGGCCCACCCGATCCTGTCTATCAGACGAATTACGCGTGACCGGCCGGAACGGGCGGGGGAATCAGCCGGCCGCCGCCGGGGTCGCCCGCGGCGTGGGCTCGGCCTTCTTCGGCGCCGCGTCGGGCACCAGTTCGCGGCAGAAGTCGTCGACGTTCTCCCGGCTGCCCGCAGCCGTCACCAGGCCCGCGTACGCGGCGGTGTCCAGCGTCCTGTCCCGCTGGGCGGGCGGCTTGGTCAGGTACGCCCGGCAGAGCCCGCGCAGCTGCTCGGTGCGCTGCTGCGGCGGTCGCGGTCCGCCGCCGGCCGGGCCACCGGGGGTGACCGCACCGGAGGTGGGGCCGGCGGACGGGCTGAGCGTGGCGTCGCTGGGCGTGCCGGAGGGGGTGCCACCGCTGCCGGTGGCGCCGGTCGACCCGCCCCGCTCCGTCGCCGTGGTGGCCGGCGTCGGGGTGGTCGGGCGCGGCGGCGGAGCCGGGTCGTCGGGGCGGTCCAGGGTGACGGCCGCGAAGGCGGCGCCCGCAGTCGCGGTGACCACGATGCCGGCGGCCCACGCCACGGCGCCGGCGGTGAACCGGCGTCCGCGCGGCGTCCGCGGCGCGGCGGCGGTGGCGGGCGCGGCGGCGCGGGCGGCCCGGAAGGCCGCCAGCGCGGCCTCCTCGCCGGCCAGTTCGCCGGGGCGCGCGGGCGCCGCGGCGGCGGAGAGCAGCCGGGCGAGCGGCTCCGGATCGGCCGCGCCGGGCGAGCCGGCGCGGGCCGCGTCGAGCAGCCGGTCGGACTCGGCCCGGTCGGCGGGCCGCTCGCTCCGGCGGCGGAAGTTCATCCCGAATCCCCTCACGTCAACCGTCCGCCGGTTCGGCGTGCGGCGCCTGCCGCCGACCGGCGCGCGGACGCGGCGGCGTGGTGCCCTCGGGGGCGGTCGGCGGCTGGGACAGGTCGTAGCGTTCCATCAGGGCGGCGAGCCGGCGCAGCCCCCGGTGGGCCGCGGTGCGCACGGCACCGGGCCGGCGACCGAGCACCCGACCGGCGGTCTCGGCGTCCAGCCCGATGACCGCGCGGAGCAGGACCGCCTCGGCCTCGCGGGGCGGCAGGGTGGCGATCAGCGCCAGCGCCGCCTCGGTGCCGATCGTCTCGCCGGCCCGCTCGGCGGTGTCGGCGTCGCCGGCCAGCTCACTGAGCGCCTGCACCGGGACCGGCAGCGACGGGCGGCGACGCTGCCGCCGCAGGTGGTCCATGGCCCGGTTGCGGGCGATCGTCACCGTCCAGGCCCGGAACTCACCGCCGGTGAAGCTCGGCAGGTCGCGCGAGATCTGCAGCCAGGTCTCCGAGGCGACGTCCTCGGCGTCGGCGCCGACCAGGGCGGTCAGGTATCGCAGCAGACCGGGCTGGAGGCTGCGGTAGAGGAAACGGAAGGCGTCCTCGTCGCCGGCCTGCGCCGCCGCGACCGCCTCGTTGAGCTCAGCGGACACGTGCCCGCCACCTCCGCGTCCCGGGCACACCGGGGCGGCGCACGCCGATCCGGGCGTGCGCGACGTCAGCACGGTCCGACGACCGGACCTGATCCCGCACCCTCAGCCCCCCGCTGACCTGGTCACACCCGGGGCCGCGGCGGCCCGGACGGTATGTCTGGACTCTCGCCACGGCGGCAGGGCCGACGACACAGCGCCGGCGACGCCGTGGGGCGGGCCCGAGTCGGGCTAACGGTAGGAGCGCCGGGTCGATCGGACAAGTCAGGCCCGGCCGGCAAAAGAGTGAGAATTATCTAGTCGATCGGGGGGCGAGTCGCCGTAACGCCAAGTGGCTGCGTGACGCTGCGCTCGTGGGCGGCATCGACGGAAGGGGCGTTCGCCCAGCATACGGCGAGGATGGGTGGATCTCGTCACGCCGCGTCCACGGGCGGTCACAGCATATCCGAGGCGGCTGGAGGGCCGCTGTCCCCGCCGCTCCGGCGGCGCCCGTGGGGCGGCGGCCTCACGACGCGCCGTTCTCCGCCGCTCTGGGTACGGTGGTGCTGTGTTGTCATCGGAGGTCGTACTCAGCGGTCGGTACCGCCTGGACGAGCGTGTCGCCACGGGCGGCATGGGCGACGTCTGGCGTGCCAAGGACCTCGTCCTCGGCCGTCAGGTCGCGGTCAAGGTCCTGCTGCCCGCGCTGGTCTCCGACCCCGACTTCATCGCCCGCTTCCGTGCCGAGGCACGGATCATGGCCGCCCTGCGGCACCCCGGCATCGTCCAGGTCTTCGACTGCGGCGAGGACGACCTGCCCGACGGCGGCCGGGCCGACTACCTGGTCATGGAGTTCGTGACCGGCCAGCCGCTGTCCAAGCGGATCGAGGCCGCCGGCCGGCTCGACGTGGGCGAGACGATGGCGATCGTCGCGCAGGTCGCGCAGGCGTTGCACGCCGCGCACCTCGGCGGCATCGTGCACCGCGACGTCAAGCCGAGCAACCTGCTGGTGCAGGAGGACGGCAGCGTGGTGCTGGTCGACTTCGGCGTCGCCCGGTCGACGAACGTCACGAGCATCACCAGCACGAACGCGGTGCCCGGCACCGCGCTCTACATGGCGCCCGAGCAGGCCGCCGGCCGGCCGGTCTCCGGGGCCACCGACATCTACGCCCTCGGCGCCGTGGCCTACTGCTGCCTGAGCGGCAGCCCGCCGTTCACCGGCGACAACCCGCTCCAGGTCGCGGTGCGGCACCTCGACGACGAGCCACCGGAGCTGCCGCACGACATCCCGGAGGCGGTACGCGCGCTGGTCTCCCGCGCCCTGGCCAAGGACCCGGCCGACCGGTTCAGCAGCGGCGCGGCGATGGCCGAGGCCGCCCGCGCCGCCGTCTCCGACCCGTCCGCGCCGACCGCCATGGTGGCGGCCCCCGGCGTGGCCGCGCTGCGCGGCGCCGACCCGGGCACCCGCACCGACGTGCCGGTCGTGCCGGCCGGGGCCGTGCGGAAGCGGCGCCGCGGCACCCTGGTCGGCGCGGCCGCGGCGGTGCTGGTGGCGCTGGCCGGGCTCGGCGCGGCGCTGGGCGCGGCGGGCGAGGCCGACGCGCCCGCGGTCAACGTGCCGACGACGGCACCGGCGGCCGTTCCGAGCGGGGGCACCGAGGCGCCGGCGGAGGACGTGGAGCAGAACCCGAACTCGGGTCGGCCGTTCCGGCCCGCCGGTTCCACCTCCAGCAGGTCGCCGTCGGCCACCGCGTCCCCGGTCTCGCCGCAGCCGAGCCAGTCGGCGGGACCGGAATCCCCGGAGCCGACGCGGAGCACCGACCCGGACCCCACCGGCGAGCCCTCGTCCACCCCGCCGACGGAGCCCACGGACCCGGCGCCGACCAGCACCCAGACCACCCCGCCGGGTGGGGGCAACCCGCCGCCGGCCGGCGGGGGCGGCGGCGCGGCGACGGACCGCGCCTCCTGACCGTGGCGCCCGCGCGGCGCGTCCCGTCGACACCCGTGCCGCGGCTCGCGACCCGTCTCCGACCGGACGCCGCGCTGGCGGCCCGCAGCGACCCGGCCCCGGCCCGACGTCCGGGCGCCGCGGGTGACGCGCCGCTGACGCGCCGAGCGCCCCAGCAGCACCGATAATCCCAAAACGGACTTACGGGCACACGGATCGCCCTACGCTCCGAAGCGGCGTTGTTTCCGTCTGCCTCGGGAGTCCGGGTGAGCGTTGAGAAGTTGGTCGTGATCGGCCAGGGGTACGTCGGCCTGCCACTGGCCATGCGGGCTGTCGAGGCCGGTCTGGACGTGGTCGGCCTCGACGTCGACGCCGACCGGGTCAAGCGGCTCGCGTCGGGCGAGTCGTTCGTCGAGGACATCCCCGCCGACCGGCTGGGCCGCGCGCTGGGCAGCGGCCGTTACCACCCGAGCACCGAGTACGCCGACGCCGAGGGCTTCGACATCTGCGTGATCACGGTGCCCACGCCGCTGCGCGACGGCACCCCCGACCTCAGCTTCGTGGAGCAGGCCGGCATCGGCATCGGCCCCTACGTCCGGCCGGGCTGCGCGGTGATCCTGGAGTCGACCACCTACCCCGGCACCACCGAGGAGTTGCTGCGCCCGCTGCTGGAGTCGGCGAGCGGGCTGCGCAGCCCCGGCGACTTCCACCTCGGCTACAGCCCGGAGCGGATCGACCCGGGCAACCGGACGTGGCGGCTGGAGAACACCCCGAAGGTGGTCTCCGGCGTGGACGCGGACTCCCTGGAGCGGGTGGACGGGTTCTACCGGCGGATCGTCGAGCGGACCGTGCCGGTGGGCTCCACCCGGGTGGCGGAGCTGACCAAGCTGATCGAAAACACCTTCCGCCAGGTCAACATCGCTCTGATCAACGAGCTGACCATGCTCTCCCACCACCTTGACATCGACGTCTGGCAGGCGATCGACGCCGCCGAGACCAAGCCGTTCGGGTTCATGCCGTTCCGGCCCGGCCCCGGGGTGGGCGGGCACTGCCTGCCGATCGACCCGTGCTACCTGTCGTGGCAGGTCAAGCGGCGCCTCGGGCGGCAGTTCCGGTTCATCGAGCTGGCCAACGACATCAACCACGAGATGCCCGAGCACGTGGCGCAGCGGATCATGGGCGGGCTGAACCGGACCGGCCGCACGGTGAGCGGGGCCCGGCTGCTGCTGCTCGGGCTGGCGTACAAGAAGAACACCGGCGACATGCGCGACTCCCCCGCCGTCGAGGTCGCCCGCCGCCTGCAGGCCCTCGGGGCGGACGTGCGGGCGGTGGAGCCGTACGCGGAGCCGCACCACATCCCAGCCGGGGTCCTCGTGGTGGACCTGACCGAGCGGGAGGTCCGCGCGGCCGACGCGGTGGTGGTGGTCACCGACCACGACGACTTCGACTACGACCTGGTCGTCCGGCACGCCCGGTACGTCTTCGACACCCGCAACCGGTGCTCCGGCCCGGTGGTGGAGCGGCTGTAGACCCGGCACCGCTGGCCGGTCCCGCCACCCGCGAAGGGCGACGGGACCGGCCGGCGGATGTCACTGGTCGCCGAGCGCCTCGACCACCGGCCGGGCGAGCGCCCGGCGGGCCGGCAGCACCGAGGCGACCAGGGCGGCCACCACGGCGACCCCGAGGATCAGCCCGAGCTGACCCAGCGGCAGCACCACGGCGAAGTCTCCGCTGATCCGGGCCAGCAGGGCCATCGCGGCCGCGCTGACGCTGGTGCCGAGGCCGACCCCCAGCAGCGCGCCGACCAGCGCCACCAGCACCGCCTCGACGGCCAGCATGGCCCGCATCCGGCCCCGGGTCAGCCCGACCGCCCGCAGCACGGCGTTCTCCCGGGTCCGCTCGACCACCGACAGGCTCAACGTGTTCGCCACCCCGACCAACGCGATCACCACGGCCAGACCGAGCAGCGCGGTGACGAACGCGAGCAGCATGTCGACCGTGCTGGTGAGCATCTTCTTGTACGCCCCCTGGTCCATCAGGTTGGCCGTCGGATAGCGCGCGACCACCTCCTCGATGGCCGCCCGGGCCTGGTCGGCGGTGACGCCGTCGGCGGGGTCGATCTCGGCCAGGTGGCCCCGCTCCGCGGGGAAGAGCGCGGTGAAGTCCGCGTCCACCACGTCGATGACGTGACCGGCCGGGACGGAGCTGCCGGCCAGGGCCGGCCCGTCGTCGGTGACGATGGCGGCCACCCGGAACGAGCGCCCCCGCACGGTGACGGTGGAGTCGGTCGTCCAGCCCCGCGCCTGCGCCAACTCCCGGTGCACGAGCACCGACCCGGGGGCGAGCCGGTCGACGTCGCCGGCCACGACCCCGGTCAGCGTCCGGCCGACCAGGGCGGGATGGGCGGCCCGGACCTCGACGTCGGCGGTGACGGCACTGCGCTGCTCGTGCACCACCGCCAGCTCGGGCCGGGCGCGCAGCTCGCCGACGAGCGGCGCGGGCAGGTCCCCGGCGACCCCGGTGACCAGCCAGTCGACCCCGATCTCGGCGTCCACGCTGCGCTCGATGCCGTCCTTGGTGCTGCGCGCGCCCACCACGAACGCCGACACCAGCCCGATGCCGATGACCAGGGCGGTCGCGGTCGCCGCGATCCGGCGCGGGTTGCGCACGGCGTTGGCCACGGCCAGGCCGGCGGTGGCGCCGAACAGCTTGCGGGCGGGCCAGCCCAGCACCCGCACCAGCGCCGGGACGAGCACCGGCCCGAACAGCACGATGCCGAAGAAGGTCAGCACCCCGCCGAGCGCCACCAGCACCACCTGGACGGCGAACGCGGCGCCGACCAGCGCGGTGACCCCGGCGGCGAAGACCAGCGCACCGGCGGCGAGCCGGAACCGGCCGGCGCCGCGGGCGGGCTGGACCGCCGCGTCGGTGAGCGCGGCGACCGGCGGCACCCGGGTGCCCCGCCACGCGGGCAGCAGGGCGGCACCCACCGTGATCGCCGTACCCAGCAGCAGGCTGAGCAGCACGGTCGAGGCGGTGAGGGTGAGCCCGCCGGAGACCGGCGCGTCCAGCCGCGTCATGAGCTTGTTCATGCCGCCGGCCAGCGCGACGCCCAGCAGCACGCCGACCGCGGAGGCGACCGCGCCGATCACGGCGGACTCCAGCAGCGCCGCCCGGAACAGCTGCCCCCGGGTCGCGCCGACCAGCCGCAGCAGCGCCGTGCGCCGGGTCCGCTGGGCGAGCACGATGGCGAAGGTGTTGGCGATGACGAACCCGGCGACCACCACCGCGACCCCGGCGAAGGTCAGCAGCACCATGTTGAACTGCTCCAGGTTGCGGACCGCGTCCTCGACCGCGTCGTCGAGGATGCGCTGGCGCGTCTTGACGGTCGCGCCGGCTCCGGCGGTCTCGGCGACCCGGTCGGCCAGCGCCGCGTCCGCGACCCCGGGACGGGCGGCCACCATGATCCGGTCGTAGCCGCGCTGCCCGGTCACGGCGAGGGCGTCCGCGCCGACCAGGCCGATGAACGGGCCACCGACGTCGCGGGAGGTGTCGGCCACGTCGACCGTGCCGACCAGGGTGTACGGGCGGGCCGCTCCCTGACTGCCGCCGACGCGTACCGGCCCGCCGAGGGTGAAGCCCTCCTCGGCGACGGTGGGCGCGTCCAGCACCACCTCGCCGGGGCGGTCGGGCAGCCGCCCGGCCACCACGTCGTACGAGCGCAGCGCCGGGTCGACGGGGACCGCGGCGAGCACGGCGTAGCCGAGCACGGGGCGGTCGTCGGCGCCGACGATCCCGCCGGAGCCCAGCAGCTCCCCCTCGGCGGCGGCGACCCCGTCGAGCGCGCGTACCCGGTCGACCAGCGCGGCCGGCAGCGGGTCCTTCGTGGCGGAGTACACGGCGAGGTCGGTGTGCCGGTCGAACGTGCCCGCCCGGTCGTACGCGCCGGCGCGCATCCCGTCGACGAAGATCAGCGTGCCGGCGATGAAGGCGACGCCGAGCACGATGGCCAGGGAGGAGAGGAGCAGGCGCACCGCCTCGGCGCGGAGCTGGCGCAGGGTCAGCCGGATCACCGGGTCACCACCGCGTGTCCGCCGGCCGGCACGCGCGCCGGGTCGAGGCCGGCGAGGGTGTCCAGCACCCGCTCGGGGGTCGGCGCGGTGAGGTCCCGCACGGGCCGGCCGTCGGCGAGGAAGACCACCCGGTCGGCGTGCCCGGCGGCCAGCGGGTCGTGGGTAACCATGATCACGGTCTGACCGAGGGCGTCGACGGCCTCGCGGAGCAGGCGCAGCACCTCCGCGCCGGAGCGCGAGTCGAGGTTGCCGGTCGGCTCGTCGGCGAAGATCACCCACGGCTTGGTGATCAGCGCGCGGGCGACCGCCACCCGCTGTTGCTGGCCGCCGGAGAGCTCGGCGGGCCGGTGGCGCAGCCGGTCGGCGAGCCCCACCGCGGCGACGACCTGGCGCAGCCAGGCCGCCTCCGGCCGGCGGCCGGCGATAGCCAGCGGCAGCACGATGTTCTCCTCGGCGGTCAGCGCCGGCAGCAGGTTGAACTTCTGGAACACGAAGCCGACCCGGTCGCGGCGCAGCAGGGTGAGCCGCTTGTCGTCGAGCCGGGAGAGGTCGGCGTCGCCGATGCGCACGCTGCCCGCGGTGGGGCGGTCCAGGCCGGCGAGGCAGTGCATCAGGGTGGACTTGCCGGAGCCGGACGGGCCCATGATGGCGGTGAACCGGCCGGCGGCGAAGTCGACGTCGACGTCGTCGAGCGCGACGACGGCGGCCTGGCCGGCGCCGTACCGCTTGGACAGGCCGCGGGCGGTGACCGCGACGCCGGCGGTGGCGTGCGCGGGAGGTGCGACGGACACGTGGTGCTCCCCGTGGAGATCGTGACTGGGACGTCTCCGACGCTATGGGCGCGGCGGCCCGGGGGCGTCCACCCGCGCGCTCGACCTCGCTGCGACCAGGGGTGCCCCCGACGGGGCGGACCCGTACGACCTGGGTCGTACGCCGGCTCAGCCGCCGGGGGTGACGAGGCCGCTCTCGTAGGCCAGCACCACCGCCTGCACGCGGTCGCGGAGCTGGAGCTTGGCCAGGATCCGCCCGACGTGGGTCTTCACGGTCGCCTCGGCGACGTGCACCCGGGCGGCGATCTCGGCGTTGGAGAGCCCCTGCGCCACCAGCAGGAGGACCTCGCGCTCCCGCTCGGTGAGCTGGGCGAGGCGGGGGTCCTCGGCGGGGCCCGGGCCGAGCCGGCCGGCGAAGCGGTCGAGCAGCCGGCGGGTGATCGACGGGGCGACCACCGAGTCGCCCTGGGCGACCACCCGGATGGCGGCGAGCAGCTCCTCCGGCGGGACGTTCTTGAGCAGGAAGCCGCTGGCGCCGGCCTGCAACGCGGCGAACGCGTCCGCCTCGGTGTCGAAGGTGGTGAGCACCAGCACGCGGGGCGACCCGGCGGGCCGGTCCCGGCAGATCCGGCGGGTAGCCTCGACGCCGTCCATGGTCGGCATCCGGACGTCCATCACCACGACGTCGGCCTCGACGCGGGCCAGCACCCGCAGCGCGTCCGCGCCGTCGATCGCCTCGCCGACGACCTCCAGGTCGGGCTGGGAGTCCAGCACCATCCGGAAGCCGGCGCGGACCAGCGCCTGGTCGTCCACGATCACCACGCGGACCGTCATGCCGCGATCACCTCCGTCGTCCCGGGCGTCGACGGTAGCGGCAGCCGCGCCTCGACCTGCCAGCCCCCGGCCAGTCGCGGGCCGGCGGCCAGGCTGCCGTCGTACACGCTCACCCGCTCGCGCATGCCCACCAGCCCGTGCCCGCCGGACGGGGCGGGGCTGACCGGGGGCCGGCCGCGCCCGTCGTCGACCACCCGGACCACGACGGCGTCCCCGCCGTGGTGGAGGCCGACCTCGACGCCGGCGCCGACGCCGGCGTGCTTGAGCGCGTTGGTCAGCCCCTCCTGCACCACCCGGTAGAGGGTCAGCTCCAGCCCGGGTGGCAGCGGTGCCGGCTCGCCGGTGACCGTGTGGCGCACCCGCAGGCCGGCGGCGCGGAAGCGGTCGAGCAGGGCGGGCAGCTCGGCCAGCACCAGCCGGCGGTGCTCCGGGTCGGCGGTCACCCCGGCGTCGCCGGGCGCGACGGACGCGCCCGGGGCGGCCGCCGCGTCGGGCGGGTCCGCCTCGCGCAGTACGCCGACCAGCCGACGCATGTCCTCCAGCGCCTGCCGGCCGGTGTCGGCGACCACCTTCACCGCGTGCCGGGCGGTCTCCGGGTCCCGGTCGAGCATGAAGCGCGCCCCGTCGGCCTGCACGATCATGACAGCCATGCTGTGCGCCACCACGTCGTGCAGTTCGCGGGCGATGCGGGTGCGCTCCCCGGCGACGGCGGCGCGGGCCTCCGCCTCGCGTTCCCGCTCCAGGGTCGCGGCCCGCTCCTCCAGGCTGAGCACGTAGAGCCGGCGGGTCCGCACGTTCAGCCCGACCAGCCAGACCGCCCCGGTGACCAGCCCGAAGTAGATCGCGGTGGCCCACCAGGCGACGGCGCCCCGGGTCTGGACGGCGGCGAGCACCACCCCGACGGCGGCGGTGGCCCCGGCGAGGACGCCGTCGCGGAGCCGGTCGGCGTACTTCACGACGCTGTAGAGGGCGACCAGCACCGCGACGTCGAAGGCCAGCGGGCCCCAGGTGGCGGCCACCTGGATCAGCGCGAGCACCGCCACCGCGGCGGCGACCGCCGACGGGTGGGCGCGGCGGAACAGCAGCGCCACCGCCATCGCGACCCCGACCAGGGTGGCCTTCCACCCGCCGGGCTGGTTCACCACACCGGCGAGGCCGAGGAGCACCACCATCGCGGAGACGAGGACGTCGAAGGCGACGCTGCGCAGCGGGCGGCCGAAGATCGTGCGGTTCACGGTCACCCAGCGTACGTGCCGCGGGTGAGGTGCAGGCCGGCGCGCGCCGGGTCAGGAGGCCAGCAGGTCCCGCATCCGGTCGATCTCGACGGCCTGCTCGGTGGCGACGGAGTTGGCGAACTCGGACAGGGTGAGGTCGGCGCCGACCTTGAGCAGGTCGGTGGCCATCTGGACGGCGCCCCGGTGGTGCTCGCTCATCATCCGGACGAAGAGCCGGTCGAACTCGGCGCCCCGGGCGGCGGCGAGCTGGCGCATCGCCTCGGGCGACTGCATGCCCCGCATGCTGCCGTGGTCGTGCCCCGGCACGTCGGTGGAGAGCCCCCGGGCCTGCAGCCAGCCCCGCATCATGCCGATCTCCGGGCCCTGGCTGGCCCTGATCCGCTCGGCGAGGGCGCGCAGGTCCGGGTCGGCGGCGCGGTCCGGGGCCAGCTCGGCCATTTCCAGGGCCTGGGCGTGATGCGGGATCATCATCCGGACGAACCAGACGTCCATCGAGTTGTGCCGGGAGGTGGCGGCGCCGCGCAGCTCCTCGGCGGGGCGGACCGCGGCGGTCTCACCCGGTCGGCCCGGCACGATCACGGCGGGTCGGCCCGGATCGACCGGGGCCGGAGCCGACGCCGAGGCGGCGACCGGCTGCGCGGCGGGCGGGGTCGATTCCTCGCCGGACCGGGACAGGACCACGGCCCCGACCGACACCACGAGCACGGATGTGACGACGGCCAGGATCCGCGCGCGCCGGTTGGTCATGGGCCACTCCCGCCGGTAGAGGTCATGGCGATCGTATCCATTGACGGAGAGCCCGACATGTGACCCAGGTCACATCGATGACTCTCGTCGGACGGTAAGGTGTCGACAATCGTCACCCCCTTGCGAAGGGCCTCGCCGATGATCAGATTCCGCACCCCGCGGGCCCGACGGCTCACCACTGTGAGCATCGCCGCGGCCGGCCTCCTCCTCGCCAGTGTCGCCACCGCCCCGCCGGGGAATGCCGGGGTGGCGGCGCGCTTCGCCCCGTCCGGCACGGTGGACACCAACAACACCATCCCCGGCGTCGACGAGATCGTGAGCAGCCCCAACCTGCGGCAGGTCGCCAACCTGCCGAAGCAGGCCCCGCTGGACGCCACGAACAGCGACCTCGCCTTCCAGGGCCGCTACGCCTTCGCCGGCAACTACAACGGGTTCGTCATCTACGACATCTCGCGGCCGACCGCGCCGACCGTCGTGTCGCAGGTGTACTGCCCCGGGTCGCAGAACGACATCTCGGTCCACGGCGACCTGCTGTTCCTCTCCACCGACTCCCCCCGTAGCGACGACTCCTGCAACAGCGCCGGCGCGTCGGCGACGCTGAAGGAGTCCTGGGAGGGCATCAAGGTCTTCGACATCAGCGACAAGGCCAACCCGCGCTACGTCAAGGCGGTGGAGACGGCCTGCGGCTCGCACACGCACACGCTCGTGCCGGGGACGGACCGCAAGACGGTCTACCTGTACGTCTCCTCGTACAGCCCGCGGGCGGAGTTCCCCGACTGCCAGCCGCCGCACGACTCCATCTCCATCGTCAAGGTGCCGCTGAAGACGCCCACCGACGCGTCGGTCGTCGCCACGCCGAACCTCTTCCCCGACGGCGGGTACGAGGGCCGCACGGGCGGCTCGGCGACCACCGGCTGCCACGACATCACCGCCTACCCGGAGAAGAACCTCGCCGCCGGCGCCTGCATGGGTGACGGCATCCTGATGGACATCTCGGACCGCGAGGCCCCGCGGGTCATCCACCAGGTCCGGGACACGGTCAACTTCGCGTTCTGGCACTCGGCCACGTTCAACAACTCCGGCACGAAGGTGGTCTTCACCGACGAGCTCGGCGGCGGCGGCGCGGCCACCTGCAACGAGGCCATCGGCCCGAACCGGGGCGCGGACGCCATCTACGACATCACCGGCCGCGGTGACGCCCGCACGATGGTCTTCCGCAGCTACTACAAGATCCCCCGGGCCAACGCCGACACCGAGAACTGCGTGGCGCACAACGGCTCGCTGATCCCGGTGCTCGGGCGCGACATCATGGTCCAGGCGTGGTACCAGGGCGGCATCTCGGTCTGGGACTTCACCGACTCGGCCAACCCCAAGGAGATCGCGTTCTGGGAGCGGGGCCCGCTGTCGGCGGACCGGCTGACCGGCGGCGGTTCCTGGTCCGCGTACTACTACAACGGCTACATCTACTCCAACGACATGCAGAAGGGCTTCGACGTCCTGAAGCTGACCGACTGGCGGACCTGGACGGCGAACCTCGTCCGGTACCGCGAGCTGAACGTGCAGACGCAACCCAGCTACCTGAGCTGGTAGTCGCACACCGCGCCGACGGGCCCGGCCCCCACCTGCGGGGGCCGGGCCCGCCCACGTTCCGGGTGCGCCCGTCGCGATTCCGTCGCCGCTGCCGGCCGGCCAGGCGCCGGGCGGCGCGGCGGCTCACGGAGACCCCGTCGCGCGAGCTCACGGGTCCGACCAGGGCGAACGGCTACGCCGCTGGACGGCCGACGGGACGTGGGATCGGATCCTCGCCGCCGCGCAGGTGCATGACGACGGCACGCCGGTGCAGTGGACGATCAGCATCGACTCGTCGATCGTGCGGGCGCACCAGCATGCCGCTGGATCTGGCCCGGTTGCCGCCGGGGACGTCCTCGGCGCCGCCATCAGCCCTCGGCTGCGTGCTGGCCCGGGCGAGGTGCGCCGGCGTCCTGGAGGTGGTGTTCGACCTCGTGGACGAAGTTGGCGCACAGCTCGCCGATGGTCATGCGCGTGCCGTCGCTCCGGCGGCCGGTCCTGGACACCTGGTCAACGATTACCGCTTCGAGCGTGCTCGCCGCAGCGGCGGCCCATCGCCTCAGGTCGGCAGCCGCCTCTGCGGCCCGAACTGCCCAGTACGCGTGACGTACCGCCGCCTCGTCCTGGTCCCAGTTCTCGAACTGCGGATCCTCGAACGAGACCATCACGGCCAGTCGTGCCGGCAGCAGCCGGCAGAGGTCGCGGACGTGGCAGGCGTACTCCGTCGGTGACCAGGCCCGCGGTGCCGGCCGTTGGCAGGCCGCAGGGCCGGCGAGCACCGTTTCCCAGCCGAGCATCGCGGTGCGGAGGCGTCGGGCTGCTTCGTCAGGAGCGATGCTGCCTGCCTGGAAGCCGCACTCCGGGCAGCCGGACGTAACCACGATGGACCAGTTCCGGGACTCGCGTGGGGTCGGCTCCGGCGCGTTCCGGGGCCCGGAATCGCTGCTGTCGATGACTCCTCCTATCGCTGCGGGCGGTCGTCGTCCCATATCGCCGCGCTGATGCGCCAGCCGGCCCCGGTGCGCGCGAACTGGATCGACTTCATCCCGCCACCGCTGTGGGGGGCACCGTTCATGCGGCCCTCCTTGGCGTACCTCCCGAACCACTGGGCGATGTCGCCAAACAGGTCCAGCCGGCCCGACCGGGCTTCTTCCTGGAAGTCGGTGAGCGTGCCGTCGACGAGCATGGCTCGCCGCGGCTCGATGAAGGCGTCGACGTCGTACACTGCGGGTTCCATCCCGCACGTTCGGACGATGATGGCTCCGGGCAGCATGGCGTCGCGCAGTGCCGCCATTCGTTCGTCGACTCCGGATCCGGAGGTGAAGGCGTCGAAGTAGCAGCGGATGAGGGAGCGGATCTCCTCCTCGTCGCTGCGGGGCGTCGCCGGCGTGCGCCAGGCGTCCTCGGTCAACGCGAAGAGAAGCCGGGTGGCCCAGCCGCCCTTGAACCAGATGTCGTCGACCAGCCGCGCTTCCTGGGTGAATCCGAGGCGTCGCAGGAGCCGGGCCGAGGGGCCGTTGTCCTCGACGCACACCGCGGTGATGCGGTGGAGGCCCAGGTCCTCGATGCCGAGGCGCAGCATCTCGGCGGCGGCTTCGGCGGCGTACCCCCTGCCCTGATGGGCCCGCCCGAAGGCGAAGCCGAGCTCCCCCTGCCTGTGCTCGGCGCTGGCCCACTTCAGGAGGACCTCTCCGATCACGGTCTTTGTCTCGCGCAACTCGACGGCGAGCACCAGCCATCGACCCGGTTCGGTGAGGGTCGCCTGGTCCAGCTTCGCGGTGAGCGCGGCGTTCGTCGCCTCCCGGTCGCGGACGGGCCACGGGAGGAATCGTACGACCTCGGGATCGCCGTGGAACTCGAGCAGGTCGTCGAGGTCGTCAGCGCGGTGCGGCCGTAGCGCCAGCCGTGGCGTCAGGATCGGGTAGTCGGGCCGAAGGGCCTGGTGCGTCATGTGACTCCTCTGGTCGTGCTGGTCAAGGCCGGATCGCGACCTTGACTGCCTGGCGTGTGTCCATGGCCTGGTAGGCGGTGGCGACGGCATCGAGGGGGACCTCGGCCGAGAAGACGGGTGACGGGTCCAGCCGCTCGGCGAGGACGTCGGCAAGGAGGAGCTCCATGTGACGGCGGGCGGGGGCGACCCCCGCCCTCAGGGTGATGTTGTGGCGGAACAGCCGGTAGAGGTCAACCCGGTCCACGCCGTTGGGCACGCCGACGGAGCCGATCGTGCCGCCGGGCCGGACGAGGTCGATCGCGAGGTCGAGGGCGGACTGGGTTCCTGCGCATTCTGCGACACCCGGCACGCCACCCTCGGTCGCCTCCCGGATGAGGCCGACGGTCGCGGGGTCGCCCGCAGGAAGGACATCAGTCGCCCCCATACGTGTGGCGAGAGCGCTCCGGTCGGGGTGACGGCCGACGAGGATGATCCGTGCTGCTCCCGCGCGGCGCGCGGCGAGCGTCGCGCAGAGCCCGACGGCACCGTCGCCCAGGACGACGGCGGTCGCGCCCGGCCGGACTCCGGCCAGCGCGACGGCGTGGGTGCCGGTCGCCATCACGTCGGTCAGCGGCAGTAGTCGGCGCAGCAGCTCCGCGTCGGCGTCCGCAGGGACCGGGACGAGCGTCGCGTCGGCGAACGGCACGCGGACCGCCTCAGCCTGACCACCGCCGTTGCCGCCTCCCCAGAAGCCGCCGGCCGGGCAGGAGGTGAACCAACCGTCGCGGCATGCGGGGCAGGTTCCGTCGGCGAAGGCGAACGGGGCCAGGACGAGATCGCCCGGCCGGACACGAGCGACGTCCGCGCCGACCTCCTCGACGATCCCGACCCACTCGTGCCCCATGCGATCACCGGGAGTGAACGACTCCTGGCCCCGATAGGGCCAGAGATCGGAACCGCACACGGCCGCGAGGGACACTCTCACCACCGCGTCACCACGCTGCTCGATCATCGGGTCGGGGACGTCGATGACGTCCACCCAACCAGCCCCGTGCAGCACCGTCGCCTTCATGGTGGAAGACAGTAGGCTGCGGCAGATCCTTCGCCCATGCCCTTTCGACGGGATTTGCGGGCGACGGCCGTCGATAAGGAGCTGATTCCTCATGACAACCGGCAGATCGTCATCGTGGGATGCCGCTGATCTCGCGATCATCCGCGAGCTTTCCCGTGATGGCCGGATCAGCGTCGCCGAGCTGGGCCGCCGGGTGTCGCTGAGCCGCCCGGCGGTCGCCGAGCGGATGCGGCGCCTTGAGGACTCCGGCGTCATCAAGGGCTACGGGGCCGACCTCGACCTCGCCCGGCTCGGGCTGGGCCTGCGCGCCCATGTGTCCCTGCGCCCCCGGCACCGTTCCGTCCGCAACTCCCAGGGTGTGCGTGAGCAGTTGCTCACCATGGGGCACGTGCTCTCCTGCGTCCATGTCACCGGGCAGAACTGCTACGAGTTGACCGTCGCCGTCCGGGACGCAAAGCACCTGGAGCAGGTCATCGAGCGCCTCGCGCAGCTGGGCGACACCACCACCGGCATCGTGCTCTCCGAACCCGTACACCCGCGTGACGTCGACATCGCCGCATGGATCGCGCAGGACGGCTGAGTGACGCGCTGCTGTGGTCGAGTGCGTTGAGCGAGCGCCGTGCTTCCAGGCCGCCGGCGCCGTCCTTCACCGATGGCGTCGATGGGAGCCGACAGACGGAGGGCATCCAGCGGCCGGGTCGTCGTACCCGGATCGCTGGACGCCCTCCGCCTTCTCCTGTCCCGGGCTGCCTTCCAGCTCAGGGCTTCGTTTGAGGGCGTAGGCCCGGATGATGGTCTGGACGGTGCGGTTGCCCGCCGGGATCGGCCGATGGCCTCGCCAGCTTGCGCACCAGGCGTCGCCGCACTTGTCGGGGAGTCCCCTTTTTGCGGGCGCCAGCGGCATGCTGGTGCGCCCGCACGATCGACGAGTCGATGCTGATCGTCCACTGCACCGGCGTGCCGGCGTCACGCACCTGCGCGGCGGCGAGGATCCGATCCCACGTCCCGTCGGCCGCCCAGCGGCGTAGCCGTTCGTGGCAGGTCTTCCACGGCCCGAAGCGTTCCGGCAGGTCACGCCATGGCGCACCCGTGCGCAGCTTCCACAAGATCCCGTTGATGACCTGCCGGTGATCGCGCCACCGCCCCCGCGAACCACCAGGCTCCGGCGGCAACGGCGCGATCACCGCCCACGCCTCATCGGTGACTTCACCACGACGTACCACCGGCACATCGTCACCGCCCAACCACTACGAGATCGGCAGGACACGCCCTGGGCCGCCGTCGCGCGAGCGTGGGTGTCCGACGAAGGCCGCCGTCGCGCGAGCGTGCGTGCCCGATGGAGGGCGTCCTGGCGCCGGCCTGTCGCGGTCGCGCCCCGGAACGCGCGGGTCAGGTCACCGGGAGTTGGTAGCGCCGCTCGCCGCCGCCGGTCGCGGTGGTCAGCCGGACCTCGCCGCTGCGCAGGCCGTACGTGACCGACCAGCGGGTGTGCGATTGGCGTACGTCGTTGAGGATCTCGAACGCCGCCGGGGCGTCCACCGTGCCGCCCGTCCTGTCGAGCGCGGCGGCGATCACTCCGTAGCGGTGGTCGGCGCGGCGGCGCTGCTCGTCCACCCCGACGACGGGCACGTTGGTCAGCGCCCGCCAGTCGCCGCGTCCCCTGTCGACCGACATCTTCCCGTCGACGAACTCGACCACCGCGGAGGCCCCGGTCGCGTCGGCGAGCAGGTAGTGCAGGGGCGGCCCGTCGGTGAAGTCGAGGTTGTACCGCTCGAAGACGGCCACCGCCTCGTCCACCGTGGCCGCCTGGTCGAGCACCAGACGCTGGATGCGGACCGACCCGACGGTCGCCTTGCCCGGGTCGGCGACGGCCCGCGCGCCGTCGTCGGCGGCGAGCCCGATCGCGAGGCCCCGCTCGTTCATCCCGTCGAACGGCAGCAGCGGCGCGTTCAGCAGCCGCCGGTCGCCGGTCGGGTCGGAGCCCACCCCGAGGTAGGACATGTCCACCACGGAGATCGAGGCGTACCCCTGCGGAGGGTCGGTGCGCAGCACCAGCGCCGGGTTGGCGTCCCAGTCGAAGTTGCGGGCGAACAGCGGCCGGGCCGGGTCGCCGGTGGCGGCGAAGAGGGAGCAGCCGAACGCCTTGGCCGGGCGCGCGTCGGTGCCGACCGTCGCGTCGTACGCCCCGACGTAGGTCATCTCGTACAGCGGAAGGTCGTTCACCTTGCGCAGGCTGGCCAGGGTCTTCTCGACCTGGCCGGGGTCCTGCCGGGAGGCGCTCGGCGTGCCGGCCGGCGTCGCCGCCGCCGGCGACGCGGGCGGCCCGGGCTCCGCGCCGGAGCAGGCGGTCACAGCGAGCAGCAGGGCGACACCGGCGCCCAGGAGAGTCCTCCGCATATCCTCTGGACGCTAGGACAGGAATCGAGGGTTGTCCACCGGCCGATCGGCCGCTCCGCCGCGCGACCGGCGGCGGGGACGGTCAGCCGGAGGGGATCCGCGCGAGCTGCTCCCGGATCGCCTCGTCGGTCAGCGCCGGGCGGCCGCCCGGGTGGCCGACGGTGGCGCCGGCGGCCGCCACGGCGTAGCGGGCGACGCGGTCCCGGGGCTCACCGCGCAGCAGGCCGAGCGTCAACGCGGCGACGAACGCGTCTCCGGCGCCGGTGTCGTCCACGGTGGGCGTCTCGCTCAGCGGCAGGAACAACTCGCCGTCCGGCCAGACGAAGGCGTTGCCCTCCCCGGCCACCTCGATCGCCAGCAGGGACGGCCCGCGCCGCAGCAGCTTGCGCCCGGCGGCGAGGCCGCCCTCGGCGTCGCGCGGCGCGTCGCCGGTGATCAGCTCGGCCTCCTGCGCGTCGGCGCGCAGCACGTCGGCGAGGGCGAGCAGCTCGTCGGCGTCCGCCAGGTCGGTCGGGGCGCCGTCGAGCACGACCAGCCGGCCGGCCTCCCGGGCGGTCCGGGCCGCGACCAGGGCGGCCCGCGCCGGCTGCTGCAACTGCACCAGCACGGCCCGCGCCGCGCGCAGCGCGCCGGCGGCCCCCGCCACGTCGTCCGGGTCGAGCAGGGTGGCCTCGGGCAGGTCCTCCAGGTAGCGCCAGCGGGCGTCGGCGTCGACCACGTCGACGATGAGACCGGTCGGGGTGCCGGGCCGGCGCAGCACCCGCTCGACGTCGATCCCGTCGGCCCGCGCCTGCGCCAGCAGCCGCTCCCCCACCTCGTCGTCGCCGACCACGCCGAGCAGCCCGACCGACGCGCCGAGCTGGGCGAGCCCGACGGCCTGGTTGGCCCCCTTGCCGCCGAGCAGCTCGCGGCGGCGGCGCACCGGCACGCTGCCGCCGGCCTCCGGCACCTCGTCGACCAGCAGCACCAGGTCCCGGGCCACCTGCCCGACCACCATCACGTCCAGTCCCGTCATGGCTCTGGTGTTACCCCGGGCGGCGCGGCGCAGTCCTCGGCTCGCTCCCGGCCGGCCCGTTCGGCCATTGGCTCCCGGCCGATACGGACCTCCTTCCGGCCACCGACTCCCAGCGGTACGACCTTGTGGACGGTCGATCCCACCCCTAGGCTTTGCGATGCAAAGTATCTCACTGACGCAGAGCGAGGAGGTCCCGATGGACCGCGACCCCACCACCGAGGCCGGACGAACCCTCGCCGAACTCGACCGGCTCCGCGCCCGCACCTCCCGGCGGGCACACGGCGGCGTCTGGCTGCCCGCCGCCGGCATCGCCGCGCTGCTGCTCGCGAGCATCGCCCTCTACCGGGAGCCCTTCGCCCAACCGGCCTCGATCGAGGCGGACCACCCCTTCTGGGCGGGGCTGCCGGATCAGCAGCGGAATCCGGTGCTCTCCTACGTCTTCTGGCTCGCCGGGTTCCCGCTGCTGTTCGCCGGCACGGCGTTGTGGTACCGCTGGCGCGCCCACCGGCTCGGCGTACGCGTGGCGTGGCCGGCCTTCGTCGCCGCCGGGCTCGGCCTGTTGGCCCTGCTCGCCGTGGTGGCGGCCGTGCCCACCGGTCCTGTCCCGGAGGGTCTCGCCGTCGCGCGGAACCCCTACTGGGCCGGGCTGCTGACCCCGTTGCTGCCGCTCACGGCGTCTGTCGTCGTGCTGGGCTGGGCCGAGCGCAGCCGCGGCCTCGTCGCCGCCGGGGCCTGGATGGCGGTGCTCGCCGGCTGGCTCTGCACGACCTACCCCCTGGGCTCGGTGCCGGGCTGGGCCGTCGGGGGCGACTCCCTCGGCGGCCAGTTGTCGCTGCGACCAGGCCACTATCTTGTCCTGATGGCCCTGCCGATCCTCGCCGTCGCCACCGTCCGCCTCGCGTCGACCCGCCGGGGCCCCGGTGCCTGACCAGGAGGAACCGCACCCGGCGACCGTCCTCGACGACGTCGTTCACCAGCGGGTACGGCTCGGCATCCTCACCGTGCTGAGCGAGACCCACGAGTGCCGGTTCGCCACCCTGCGCGACGAGCTCGGGCTGACGGATGGCAACCTCAACCGGCACCTGCGGATCCTGGAGCAGGCCGAGCTGCTCCAGGTGATCAAGGGGTACGAGGGCCGCCGGCCGTGCACCTGGCTGCGCCTGACCCGACGGGGCCGCTCGGCGCTGCGCGCGGAGGTCGCCGCGCTGGAGCAACTGGTCGGCCGGATCCGGGCCGCCACGGACCGGACGGACCCTGGCTCCTGACCGCCGCCAGCGGCCGCCGGCCCACGAAGCGGGCTCCCCGCGCCGGATGCCGGTACGCCGCCGGGGCGGACCGGCACCGCGCCCGGTCGACGCTCAGGCCGGGCGGACCGGCAGTTGCAGCTCGGTGACGCCGTTCTCCGGGTCGTCCTGGCAGTAGTCGAGGTATACCTCGCGGGCGAAGCCGTCCGCCCGGTAGCCGTGCTCCTCGATCCAGCGGGCCAGCACCGCCATGCTCCGCTCGACCTCGTCCATCGGGCCGCGGTGCACGATCGTCGCCGCGGCGTCCACTGCGGGCAGGTCGACCACGGCGAAGTCGGCCGCCGTATCGGGACCGGCCGCCACGGTCACCCCGGCGTGCACGACGACCGCCTCTGCGTCGGTCTCCCCCGCCGGGGCGTACCAGGCGATTCCCGGCCCGCTCGGCGTGACCCCGGCGGCGGCCAGCCGGCGGAACAGCTCGGGATAGAGCGGCTGGATCACCGGGCCGATGTCGGGCGTCTCGTAGCTGCGGGCGGTGGCGCTCAGCTCGGCCAGGCGGACCGGCGGGAGCTGCTTGAGTACGACGTCCTCGGTGGTCATCTGACCCTCCGTCTCGATCATCCGGAGCCGCGCCCCGATCCCGGCGAGCCGGGCGGTGTCCGCCGCCACCTGCGCCTCCAGTTGCGACCGGCGCAGCCGCAACATGCCGCGCAGCTCGGCGACGTCGAGGACGTCGTCCAGGATGGCCTGGACCTGGGCCAGGGTGAAGCCCAGCTCCTTGAGGGCGATCACCCGGTTGAGCCGGCGCAGCTGGTCGGCGGCGTAGTAGCGGTAGCCGGTGTGCGGGTCGACCGAGGCCGGGCGGAGCAGTCCGATGCTGTCGTAGTGGCGCAGCATCCGCACCGACACCCGGCCCAGTCGGGCGAAGTCTCCGATACTGAACATGGCCCCCCTACGGTCGACGGTGACACCGTGTCAGAGTCAACCCCGAGGGCGTCACCTCACCCCGGCAGCGGCGCCTCGTCGCCCCGGGTGCGGCGCGGGCCGACCAGCCGGCGCACCATCGGCGCGGCGTTCCACCTGGCCGCGCCCACCAGGTCGCGGGCGTGCTCCAGCACCGTGTAGTCGGGCCGGGCCCGGCCGGCCGCCAGCGCCCGGTCGAGGTCGTTGTCGCAGCGGGTCAGCACGCTGTCGAAGTCGCGGCGGACCGGTTCGAGCAGGTGGTAGCCGAACGAGCGGTGCAGCCGGGCGAAGAGCGGCCGGTACAACCGGGCGCGCTCGTGCAGCCCCGACGAGTACGACATCGGGTTCTTCGGCCGACGGCGGACGTAGTCGGGCAGCAGGTCGGCGAAGGCCCGGCGGACGATCCACTTCTCCTGCCCCTCGCGCATCTTCAGCCCGATCGGCAGCCGCATCGCCAACTCCACCAGGCTCAGGTCGAGGAACGGCACGCGGGCCTCCACCCCGTACCCCATGCTGGTCCGGTCGACGCGCTGCAACTCCGTACGGCAGAGGTTGCGGATCTTGTGCAGGAAGAGCCGGCGGGACGCCTCGGGGCCGACCTCGTGGTACATCGGGTAGCCGCCGAACAGCTCGTCCGAGCCGTCCCCGGTGAGCACCACCTTGACGCCCAGCTCGTGCAGCCGACGAAAGAGCGGCACGGAGACCACGGCGTTGATGATGTCGCCGTACTCGGTCAGCTCCGAGATCCGGATGGCCTCCCGGATGTCGGCCAGCCGGATGTCGCGCGGGCGCAGCTCCACCACCTCGTGCGGCACCCCGAGGTCCCGCGCCAACCGCCGCGCGTACGCCACGTCGGGGCTCTCCGGCACCCCGACCGTGACCGCGATGCAGTCGGGGTGCATCTCGCGTACGTGCAGCAGGGCCAGCGAGCTGTCCAGCCCGCCGGAGAGCACCACCCCGACGGTCAGGTCGGTGTCCACCC
Organism: Micromonospora sp. URMC 106; assembly: GCF_051386395.1. Taxonomy (NCBI): domain Bacteria; kingdom Bacillati; phylum Actinomycetota; class Actinomycetes; order Micromonosporales; family Micromonosporaceae; genus Micromonospora; species Micromonospora sp. URMC 106. The sequence continues at coordinate 2,765 of NZ_JBPQTP010000063.1, read as the reverse complement.
GCATCCGGATGCTGTCGGTGAGGGCGGCACGGACGAGCAGGGCGGCCTCGTCCGGGTCGTCCACCACCGGCAGCCCGTCGCCGAGGGCGAGCAGGTCGACGTACGCGCGCAGCCGGACCTGCCCGTCCGGCTCGGCCCAGCCGTGGTGCCCGGGCGGCACCTCGGCGATCGGGGCGCCGTGCCCGACCAGCGCCTTCACCTCGCTGGCGACGTGCAGGCAGCCGGGCGTGCGGGCCCAGTAGAGGGGCTTCACGCCGAGTGGGTCCCGGACCAGGTAGGCCCGGCCCGTGGCCCGTTCCACGACCGCGAAGGCGTACTCGCCGCGCAGCCGGGTGACGATGCCCTCGCCCCACCGCAGGAACGCCTCGAGCACCACCTCGGTGTCGCCGGCGGTGCGGAAGCGGTGTCCGAGCCGCACCAGTTCGGCGCGCAGCTCGTGGTGGTTGAAGACCTCGCCGTTGTAGCAGAGCAGCCACCGCTCGTCGGCGGAGGTCCAGGGCTGCACGGCCCGGTCCCGATCCACCACCCGCAGCCGGCGGGTGCCGGTCAGCAGGCCGTTCTCGTAGCGGGTCTCGGTGACCTCGCCGCGCGGGACGAGGGTGGCGAGCATCCGCCGGAAGGTCGTCGGGTCGGCCTCGGGGCCGAGGCTCAACGCGATGCCGCACATCGGCTCAGACCCCCATCTCGGCTTCGTACGCGCGGCGCAGCCGCCGGCTCGCGCTCGGGGCGAGGCACAGGTGCCAGGCCTGCCCCTCGTCGACCACGTTGACCTCCCCGGCGCGCTGCCGGGCCAGCAACAGCTCGGCGAGGGTGTCCCGGACGCCGAAGCGGCCGAACCACTCCAGCTCGACGTCGACCGCCCAGCCCAGGCAGTGGCCGCTGGGCACCATGGCGGCGTACCCGAGGCGGCGCAGCCGGTGCTGGTGCTCGGCGCTGCGGACCAGGCTGGTCACCCACAGCGGCGGGGTGGCCGGCGGGGTGGTGGCGGCGAACTCCCGGCCGATGTCGTTGAGCAGCGCCACGACCTCCCGCCGGGCCCGCCGGAACCGCAGCCCGGCGGTGCGGGGCGTGGCGTGCGGCCGCAGCCGGCGCCCGACGGCCCGCATCCCCCGCCCGAGCAGCGTCTTCGGCTGCTCGGTGTAGCGGAAGCGGAGCAGGTCGCGGCGGCGCAGCCACTCCAGGTCCACCAGGTCCGGACTGGCGTCGACCTGGGCGTCGGTGAGGAAGGTCGGGGCGTGGCGCCACCACATCACGTCGACGCGGGAGAGCAGGTAGATCCGGACCAGCGCGGTGAGGTCGGCGGCGGAGCTGCGCGCGTTGGGCTGGTAGCGGGCCATCTCCAGCAGCAGCGTCTCGCGGGCGCCGATCAGCCCCTGTGGGGTGGCGTCGAGCACCGCGGCGATCGCGGGCTCGCGCAGCCGGTCGTCGATCAGCACCTGCCGGGCTGCCGTGCACGACGCCCCGGCCAGGGCGCCGACCTCGACCAGCAGGTCGGCGACGGCCGCCCGGTAGGCGTCGAGGTCCGGCGCGGTGGCGGCACGGGGCGGGGTGCCGGGCACGCGTCGGCGCGTGCGGGCGGCGGGAGTGACGGAGGGGCCGGGCTGCTGTCCCGGACTTCGGCTGGGCACTCGCATGGTCGGGTCCTCTCTCCCGTCACGACATCACTGTGTGCATCGCCCCTGGGGCACACCGTAATCAGGCGGGACGGGATGAGTCCGAACAATCCTCTTATCTCCTCCTAAGGGGCCGCGCGAAGGCGCCGCCGGGCACGAACCGCTACGGCCGGGACTCCCCGCTCAACCGCTGCACCCCGGCGTACGAGGGCGGTTCCGGATGGAGCGCGGCACCCGACCGGACGGCGTCCAGGGCGTCCAGGGCGGCACCGAGCGCGACCCGGAACAGCAGCGAGCCCGTGCTCACCCGCGCCACGCCGAGCGCCCGCAGCTCGTCGAGGGTGGGCCCGCCGGGCTGGTGCAGCACGTTCAGCGGCGCGTCGATCCCGGCGACGAGGGCGGCGATCGTGCCGGCGTCCGGCGCCTGCGGCACGAAGATCCCGTCGGCGCCGGCGTTCCGGTACTGGCGGGCGCGGCGCAGGGTCTCCGGCAGCGGGTCGGGCACGCCGAGCCACCACGTGTCGGTGCGGGCGTTGACGAACAGGTCCGGCACCGCGGCCTTGACGGCGGCCACCTTGGCCGCGGCCAGCTCCGGCGGGTCGAGGGCGCCGTCGCCGCGGCCGTCCTCGATGTTGATCCCGACGACCCCGAGCGCCGCCAGCTCGGCGGCCAGGTCGGCGACGGCCGCCGGGTCGTCGGCGCAGCCCGCCTCCACGTCGACGGTCAGCAGCACCGGGAGCCCGCGCAGCGCGCGGGCCAGCCGGACGTTCTCCGCCCGGGTCGCCGCCGCCGCGTCCGGCAGGCCGGCGGCCGCCGCGACCCCCAGGCTGGTGGTGCCGACGGCGCGGTACCCCCGCGCGGCGTACGCGGCGGCGCTGGCGTGGTCCCAGGCGTTGGGCAACAGCAGCGGCCGGCCGGTGTGGTGCAGGGCGTGGAAGGCGGCGCAGCGTTCGTTCATCGGTTCTCCACCTCGATCTTCGTGGGGACGCGCAGCAGCGCGTGTGGTTCGTGGGGCACCGGGGCGGGCACGGTCCGGCAGCGGTGGCGCAGCACCTGCACCACCCCGGCGGCCAGGGCCAGCGCGTGCCGCTCGCCGGGGCAGCCGCGCGGTCCCGCGCCGAAGGTCAGGGCCGCGCCCGGCCGGCCGGGCGC
>NZ_JBPQTP010000062.1:0-39420 GCF_051386395.1 Micromonospora sp. URMC 106 | reverse complement strand
GACGGGGTGGGCTGGTCCGGGCGGGACTGCGGGGCATGGTGGCCCGAGGCGGCCCGGAGCGGGCCCGGCGGCCCGGAGGGAAACGCCTGGCCCCTCCGGGCTCCCACAGGGAGCGTCAGCCGACGGCCGGGGCCAGCTCGGGCTCGGCCTCGGACGTGACCGGGGCGGCCGTCCGGCGGCGTCGCAGCTCGATCGGGAGCACGGCAAGCGCCACCAGCGCGCCGATCGCGCCGGTGACCGCGAAGCCCCAGGCCGGTGCGGAGACGTCGATCACGGCGCCGGCGAGCGGGGCGCCCACGGCGATGCCGACGGTGACCGCCGAGCCGTGCAGGCCCATCGCCTCCCCGCGTACGGAGGCGGGGACGAGCCGGCTCACCGCGTCGGCGGTGGCCGCGAGGGTCGGCGCGCAGAGCGCCCCGGCGGGGATCAGCGCCAGGCAGAGCAGCCACCAGTGCGCCCCGCCCAACCCGACCGGGATGGTGCAGAGGCTGAGCGCGGCCATCAGGGCCAGCGGCGAGAAGGAGCGGCTGACGGCTCCGTACGCGAAGCCGCCGACCAGCGAGGCGACCGCCCACACGGCCAGGACCGCGCCCGTCCACCCGACGTCGCCGCTCTCCCGGAGCACGGCGACCACGGCCACGTCGGTGCCGCCGAGCACCAGCGTGCCGGCGGCGCTGATCGCCAGCACGGCGAGCAGCCGCGGGGTGAGCCACGCCCGGCGGGGCACCTTCGGCTGCGGCCCGGTCGGCTCGCCGCCGCCCCGGACGGGCGGGTTCAGCAGCCAGAACGCGATGCCGGAGGCGACGATCCCGGCGCCGACCAGATAGAGGGTCGTGCGGGCGGAGATCGCGGTGACCGCGGCCACGGCCAGCGCGGGGCCGACCATGAACGACAGCTCCACCGACATCGAGTCCAGCGCGTAGGCGGGGCGACGCCGCTCCGGCGGCACCATCGCCGCGATGGACTGCCGGACCACCGAGAAGATCGGCAGGGCGAGCGAGCCGGCGAGGAACGCGGCCGGCAGCAGCAGCGGGTAGGGCAGCATCGGCGCGGTGGACCAGAAGACCGCCTCGGCGATCCCGGTCAGCACGAGCACCGGCCGCAGGCCGCGCCGGTCGACCAGCCGGCCGAGCAGCGGGCCGCCGATCGCGGCGCCCACGGTGATGGCCGCGCCGACGAGCCCCGCCGCCCCGTAGCCGCGCCCGAGGTCGAGCACGACGTAGAAGGTCAGGGTCACGCCGGTCGCGGTGAGCGGGACGCGGGCGAGCACCGATACCAGCAGCAACGACCGGAGACCGGGCAGGGCGAGCGCCTCCCGGTAAGGCTTCAGGTTCATGTCGGTGCGTACCTCCGCCCGACATCCTCGGCCCGGGGTACGACACCCGCCAACGAATTACCGCCTCATGCGGCCCTGATCACAGGCTTTCCGCGCATCGTGACCCCGGCGCCCTCCATGGCCCGCAGCGCCACGTCGGTGGTGTCCGGCGCGACGCCGGCGGTGAGGCCCAGCAGCACGGTGGTGGCGAAGCCCTCCCGGGCGGCGTCCAGGGCGGTGGCCCGGACGCAGTGGTCGGTGGCGATGCCGACCAGTTCGACCGTGTCCACCCCGTGCCGGCGCAGCCAGTCGGCCAGGCACTCGCCGTCGTCGGCGTGCCCCTCGAAGCCCGAGTACGCCGCCGCGTGCTCGCCCTTGTGGAAGATCGCCTCGATCCGGTCGGTCGCCAGGTCCGGGTGGAACTCGGAGCCCGGCGTGCCCACCACGCAGTGCCGCGGCCAGGAGTCCACGAAGTCCGGCGGGTCGCCGAAGTGCGCGCCCGGGTCCACGTGGTAGTCCTTCGTCGCCACCACGTGGTCCCAGCGGCCCGGCTCGGCCGCGAGCAGGCGGGTGATGCCGGCCGCCACGCCGGCCCCGCCGCCGACGGCCAGCGAGCCGCCCTCGCAGAAGTCGTTCTGCACGTCCACGATGATCAGCGCGTTGCCCACCGGAGTGCTCCTTTCAGTCGGCCGGTACGACCGTGACCGGGATGGCCGGGTCGCCGGCGGAGAGCTTCAGCCCCTCCCAGGGGATGGAGATCAGGCACTGCCGCAGGTGCTCCCGCGACTCGTCCAGGGACGGCAGGTCGACCGGCTCGCCCCCGACCAGGAACGGCCGCTGCAACAGCCGGTCGTTGGGCTGCCGGTCCGGCACGCCCTGCGGCACGATGACCTCCTCGGTGGCGGTGCCGGTCGGCTTGTGCCGGCGTACGGCCACCTTCCGGCCGCCGATGGTGGCCTTGCGCTCGGAGCGCTTGACCACCGCGCGCCCGTCGACCTCGACCAGCTTGTAGACCAGCCCGGCGGTGGGCGCGCCGGAGCCCGTGACCACGGCGGTGCCCGCGCCGTACATGTCGACGGGCTCGGCGGCGAGGGAGGCGATGGCGTACTCGTCGAGGTCGCCGGAGACGATGATCTTCGTCTCGGTGGCGCCGAGCGAGTCGAGCAGCTCGCGGGACTGCTGCGCGATCACGGCGAGGTCGCCCGAGTCGATCCGGACCGCCCGCAGGTCGGGCCCGGCCACCGCGATCGCGTTGCGGATGCCCTGGCTGATGTCGTACGTGTCGACGAGCAGCGTGGTCTCCTTGCCCAGCGTGGCGACCTGCGAGGCGAACGCGGCCCGCTCGTCGTCGTGCAGCAGGGTGAACGCGTGCGCGGCGGTGCCGGCGGTCGGGATGCCGTACCGCTGCCCGGCGGCGAGGTTGGAGGTGAACCGGAACCCGGCCAGGTACGCGGCCCGCGCCGCGGCCACCGCCGCCTCCTCGTGCGCCCGCCGGGAGCCCATCTCGATCAGGGTCCGACCCCGGGCCGCGGTGACCATCCGCGCGGCGGCGGCCGCCACGGCGCTGTCGTAGTTGAGCACCGAGAGGACCAGCGTCTCCAGCACCACGCACTCGGCGAAGCCGCCGGAGACGGTGAGGATCGGCGAGCCGGGGAAGAACAGCTCGCCCTCGGCGTAGCCGTCGACGTCGCCAGTGAAGCGGTAGTCGCGCAGCCACGCGGCGGCCTGCTCGTCGACCACCCCGGTGCGGCGCAGGAACTCGATCTCGTCGGCGTCGAAGCGGAAGTCGCGGATCATCTCGACCAACCGGCCGGTGCCGGCGACCACCCCGTAGCGCCGGCCGGCGGGCAGCCGGCGGTTGAAGACCTCGAAGACGCAGCGGCGGTCGGCGGTGCCGTCCCGCAGGGCGGCGCTGACCATCGTCAGCTCGTAGTGGTCGGTCAGCAGCGCGGGGCGAAGGGTGCTCACCGCCCCAGCCTAGAGTTCACTCCGACTCCCCGCCCTCGTGGCCCGGGATCGCCCGCAGGGCGGCGCGCAGCTCGGCCCGGCCGGCCACGCCGAGCTTGCTGTAGATCCGCTGGAGGTGGTTCTCCACCGTGCGGGCGGAGAGGTAGAGCCGCTCCGCGATGGCCCGGCTGGTCACCCCGTCCGCCGCGAGCCGGGCCACCTGCCACTCGCGCTCGGTCAGCGCGGGCGCCCCGGCCTGCAACGCCGGCGTGCGGATCAGGTCGCAGCGGCCGAGCAGGGCGGCCAGGCGTTCCCGGGCCGCGGCCGCCGCCGGGGACCGCCGCCGGCGCAGCCGGTCCAGCGCCGCGGCGGCGGCCTCGGCCGCGTACACGGCCAGGTCCAGCGCCTCGAAGCCGTCGGCCACCGCGAGCAGTTCGTCGGCGGAGTCGCCCGCGGCGGCCCGGGCGTGCCGGGCGAGCAGCGGCGGCAGGTCCCCGTCGACCCGTTCGGAGAGCTCGGCCAGCCGCTGCGCGACCGTGCGCCGGCTGCCGTCGGAGCAGATCGGGCCGATCGGGGCGGTCGCCCGGTCCAGCCGGACCAGGTCGTGCAGCACGTGCACCTCGTGACCGGCGAAGCCGTCCGCGCGCAGCCGGTCGGCCAGCCCGGTCAGGTGCTTGACGGCGCCGGGCACGTCGCCGCCGGCGGCCAGCACCGCGCCGCGGGCCTGCTCCAGCCACGGGTAGAGCACCGCCATGCCGGGCGCGTGGGTGCGGTCGGCCTCCGCCATCGCCTCGGCCGCCTGCGCGCCGTCGCCGCGCAGCGCCGCCGCCTGGGCCCGTTCGGCCTGGGCCAGCCCGGCGTAGACCCGGCTGGTGGCGAGGACCGCGCACGCCTCGAGGCTGGTCCGCAGCGCCGCGTCGCTCTGGCCGCGCAGGCGGGCCGCGTACGCCTGGAGGATGGCCAGGTAGCCGGTGCCGAGCCGGAAGTCCCCGGCGCCGGCCAGGTCGGCGAACTCGTCGGCCACGATCGCGTCGATGCCGGCGAGGTCGCCGGCGAGCGCCAGCCGGGTGCCGCGGGCGAGTTCCAGGGCCAGTTGCAGGTACGGCATGTCGGCCCGCCAGCGGCCCGCCTCGGCCTGCACCTGGTTGATCGCGGTGGCGCTGCGGTGCAGCTGGCCCTGGGCCGCCTGGAGGTAGGCGATGGTGCTGCGGGCCAGTTCCCGGGCGGCGACGCTGGCCGCGGGCCGGTCCAGCACCGTCTGCCCGAGCCGCAGCGCGATGCCGGTGTCCAGCCGGTGCAGCCGCATGATGCCCTCGAAGGCCAGCACCCGGGCCTGGTCGGCGGAGTCCGCCAGGGTCGACCTGCGGGCCGCGATCTCCTCCACCGTGGACTCCCGGCTCAGGCCCCAGTAGCTGACCATGCCCCGCACGGTCAGCCAGCGGCTCAGCCGCCGGTCGCCCCGGATGTCGGCGGAGACCGCGTCGAGGACCTCGATCGCCTCGTCCGGTCGGTCGGCGAACATCAGGATGGTGGCCAGCAGCTCCGCGGCGTCGAAGCCGCCGCCGGCGTCGAGCGCCGCGCGGGCCAGCCGGGTCGCCAGCGGTACGTCGTAGCGGGCGAACGCCTGCCCGGCCGCGTCGAGCAGCAGGGCCGGGTCCTGCGCGGTGCCGGAGTCGAGCCGCCAGACGGCCACCCGGAGCAGGTCGTCGCGGCGCCGCTTGCCGACCTGCTCCAGCAGCTCGGCGAGGCGCGCCTGCAACCGGCGGGTCCGGCTGACCGGGCAGCGGCGGCGCATCACCTCGCCGTAGAGCGGGTGCGCCAGCCGCACGTTCGCCCGCCGGTCGTCGCGGACCACGACGATCAGCCCGCGCTCCTCGGCGAGCTCCACGTCCGCCGGGTCGACGGCCTGGTTGAGCAGGTGCAGGCCGAGCGGCTCGCCGAAGGCGACCAGCTCGACCACCGCGCGGACGCCCGGGGTGAGCTGCCCGATCCGCGTGTCGATCAGGTCGGTGAGGTTGGGCGCCAGCTCCAGCCGGCCGGTCCACTTCCAGATCCCGTAGGTGCGGGTCAGCTCCCCGCGGTCCGCGGCGAACACCAGCTCGCGCAGCAGCAGCGGGTTGCCCGCCGAGAGCCGGCCCAGCCGGTCGGCGGAGGTGGCGTCGACCGGGCCGTCCAGGATCTCGGAGAGCAGTCGGGTGGTCTCGGCCGGCGCCAGCGGGTTCAGCTCGACGTGGTCGACGAGGTCGTCGGTCCACAGGGCCCGGATCGGCAGGGGGAGCTGCTCGCCGTCGCGCAGCGTGCCGATCACCGTGGCGTTGTCCGCGCGGGCGACCAGGTGCACCAGCGCGGCCGACGGCGGGTCGAGCAGGTGCGCGTCGTCGATCGCGAGGACGATCCGGCGGCCGGCCGCCTGCTGTTGCAGCACGTCCACCGCCCAGCGCAGGATGCCGGCCGGGGACAGGCCCTGCGGCTGCTCGGCCGGGAGCACCTGGACCAGGCCGCCGAACGGCAGCGCGGCGGTGGTGGCGCTGGCCGCGATCCACCAGACCGCGTACCTGTCGCGGGGCAGGGCCGCCACCCCCTCGCGCAGCAGGCGGCTCTTGCCGATGCCCGCGCTCCCGCTGAAGAAGAGGCCCCGCCCCTCCGTGCCGGTCACCGCCGACAACAGACGGTCGAGCTCATCCGTTCGGCCGACGAAACTCCACCGACTCATCGAGGCAGCATAGCCATCGAAATCCGTCCGCGCTCGCATCGTCACGCAGCGAAGTTGAGTAATCTCATGGTTACTGCTGAGTATCCGAAGTGTTCGGACAGGGGCCCTGGTCGCCCGTACTCTTCCGGCATCCGGGTGCCCGCACCGGACGATTCCACGCGGCCGGCCGCTGCCGGTCGCCTGCCATGGGAGGCCGCTCTCGAATGAAGCCCGGTCCTCTCCCCGCGGTCGACGTGCCCGACGACATGGCCGACGCCGCCAGGCCACCGCACTGCGGCCCCATGCCCACCAGGCTCGGGGTGACCGAGCCGCGGCCGGAGGAGCCGCTGGCCGTGGTCGCCGTGGGCCCGGCCGGCGCCGGTCGGCCCGAGGTGCTCGCCGACGTGCTCCGACTGGATCCCGGCATGCTCTCCGTGCCGGCCGGCAGTTGGCTGGTGGTGAAGCACTCCCGGGTGCCGACCCGGGCCGCCTACGTCCCCGGCTACCGCCAGCCCCACTCGTACGGGGCCGACCGGCTGGCCGCCGGCCCGGCGTTGGCCCGTCCGCCGCGCCGCGTCGAGCTGAGCGTCCCCGAGCCGCTGCTGCGGCACTTCACCGTCGTCGACACACCGGACACGGGCGCCCTCGGGGTGGCCGGCACCCGGTTGCTGCTCGACGCGGCGGGCCGGTCCGGGGCGGTGCTCTTCGTGATCGCCGCCGACCAGGCGTTCACCGCCGTCGAGCTGAACCTGCTCGCCGAGGTGGCCCGCGCCCGGGTGGAGGTCTTCTTCGCGGTCACCCCGGGCCCGGCCGGGTGGGCCCCGGTGCCCGAGGCCACGGTGACGACGGAGGGCACGGGGGCGTCCGTCGCGCCGATCGGGTCGGCTTCCGGCCCGGCCCCGGTGGACCCGGTGGACCCGGTCGCGGTCACCGTCGAGGCGCACCGGGCGGCCCTGCTGGCCGCCGTTCCGGCGCTCGCCCGCGCCCGCTGGTTCCCGGTCGCCGGCGGCGACGGGGCGGACCTGCGCCGGGCCCTGGTGGGTTGGGCCGCCGACGAGGGGCTGCGGCGGGCCAGCGCCGACCCGCCGGTGCTGCCCGGGGCGCACGGCCGGGTGGCGGTGGCCGCCGACCCCGGCGACTGGTCCGAGCGGCTCGACCGGCAGGCCCGGTCCTGCGCCCAGCGCATCCGCCAGCACCTCGCCCTGGAGCTGGCGAACACCCACCTGCGGGTGGTGCAGGAGATCGTCTTCGGCGTCGGCTGCGCCGGCCTGCCGCAGCTGCTCGACCGGGAGATGGAGGCGCTGTCGCTGCTGGCGACCGCCCAGTGCGACCACGCGGTCCACCGGCTCGTCGAGGACGCCGCCGGCCGCGTCCTCGGGGCGCCGCTGTCCGCGGGCGTACGCCGGCGCCTCTCCTTCGCGGTGCGCTGGGGTCTGGCCGACCACCGGGCCGGCGACGAGCTGGACCGGGTCCTGCTGGTCACCAGCACCGGGGGCGTGGCCGGGCTGACCGGCGCCGGCGCGACCGACGCCCTGGCGAGCTGCCCGGGCGCCGAGCGGGCCGAGGTGCTCCCGCCCGTCGCGGTCGCCCTCTCCGGCGGCTGCTGGCAACACTGGCGCAGCCCGGGCAACCATGATCCGAACGCCGCCCGGGCCTGGGCGCAGCGCGCGCTGCGCCAGGTCGAGCTGGAGCTGTCCCGGGAGGTGTCCCGGCGGCTCGAGGTGGTCCGCCTCTCGCTGGACGGGGTGCTTGCCGATGCGGTCGACCACGGCATCCTGCTCGCCTGACGGCGACCGCGCCCGCGGCGCCACCGGCCCCGCGCCGGCGCCGCCGCGGGCCGCCTCCGACGTGCCCGGCCAGGCCGGACGTGGTGATCCGCGGCGGTCCGGCGTTCCGGTTCCTCGGTTCGCCGGATCCGGTGGCACGATGGGGGGCATGGCGGCTCCGCAGGTTGCACCGGTCGAGACGCCGGACACCGATGAGGTGCCGGCGTCCGACCGGCCGTGGGTGACGATCGTGTGGGACGACCCGGTCAACCTCATGACCTACGTGACCTGGGTGTTCCAGAAGCTCTTCGGCTACAGCCGGGAGAAGGCCGAGCAGCTCATGCTCGACGTGCACCACAAGGGGCGTGCCGTCGTCTCCAGCGGCGCCCGGGAGCGGATGGAGCACGACGCGTCGCAGCTGCACGCGTACGGGCTGTGGGCGACGGTGGATCGGTCGTGAGCATGTTCCGTCGCCAGGGCGACCGCTACGTCGCCACCTTCGCCGTCGACGAGGTCCGGGTGCTGCGCAAGGTCGCCTCCGAGGTGGTCGGCCTGCTGACGGACGGCTTCGACCACTCCGACCCGGTGGTCGGCCGGCTCTTCCCCGAGGTCTACCCGGAGGATCCGTCCGGCACCGCCGAGTTCCGCCGCTACACGGAGGGCGACCTCAAGACGGGCAAGATCGACCAGGCCGGCGCGATACTGGCCGCGCTGCCCGACTCCGCCGGCGGCGAGGTGCGCCTCGACGCGGAGGCGGCCGAGGCGTGGCTGCGGGCGCTCAACGACGCCCGGCTGGCGATGGGCGTCCGGCTGGAGATCAAGGACGGCACGGACCTCGGCGAGGAACTCGACGACGCGGTCGCCGAGGATCCGACATCCAGCCGGGTGTTCCAACTGTCGGTCTACGCGTACCTCGGGTATCTCCAGGAGTCCCTGCTCAACGCCTTGATCGACTAGGCGTGACCGCCGCCACCTTAAGGTCGCGGCAGGTACGCGTTAGGCTGGAGCACGTGCTGAGCATCGACCGGTCGATCGTCGACGCGATCGTCGCCCACGCGCGTCGGGACCACCCCGACGAGGCGTGCGGCGTGGTCGCCGGTCCCGCCGGCAGCGACACCCCCACCCGGCACATCCCGATGGACAACGCCGCCCGTTCCATGACGTTCTACGAGTTCGACTCGATGGAGCAGCTGCGGGTCTGGCGCGAGATGGACGACCGGGACGAGGAGCCCGTCGTCATCTACCACTCGCACACCGCCACGGAGGCCTACCCGTCCCGGACGGACATCTCCTTCGCCGGCGAGCCGGGCGCGCACTACCTCCTCGTCTCCACCCGCGAGCCCGACACGGAGGAGATCCGCTCCTTCCGCATCGTCGACGGCGTGGTGACCGAGGAGCCGGTGCGCATCCTCGACGCGGGGGTGGATCCGCACGCCGTGCAGTCCTACATGTTCGGGCAGAGCCCGGCGACGGTCGACTACGAGTGTTCCGGCCGCTGACCCAGCGCCGCGTCACCCGTCCACGTCCCCGTCACCATCCGGCACACCCGATCATCACCGAGGAGCACGACACCATGGCCATCGAGGTTCGCATCCCCACCATCCTGCGCAGCTACACCGGCGGCGCGAAGGTCGTCGAGGGCACCGGCGACACGCTGGGCGACCTGCTCACCGACCTGGACTCCCGGCACGCCGGCCTGAAGGCCCGGCTGGTCACCGACGCCGGTGCGCTGCACCGCTTCGTCAACGTCTACGTCAACGACGAGGACGTCCGCTTCCTCGGCGCGCTGGACGCCAAGCTCAACGACGGCGACAGCGTGACCATCCTGCCGGCCGTCGCCGGTGGCGCGTTCGGCTTCGCCGCCGCGGCGGCGTTCGCCGGCCACCGCGCGTCCGTCGCCGCCGGCTGAGGCGACCGCGATGGCGCGGTACGACAGCCTGCTCGACGCCTGCGGCGGCACGCCCCTGGTCGGCCTGCCCCGGCTCTCCCCGACGGTGCCCGAGGGAGCGCCGCCGGTGCGGCTCTGGGCGAAGCTGGAGGACCGGAACCCGACCGGCAGCATCAAGGACCGGGCGGCCCTGTTCATGGTCCGGGCGGCGGAGGAGGCGGGTCGGCTCCGGCCGGGCGACACCATCCTCGAACCGACCAGCGGCAACACGGGCATCTCCCTGGCCATGGTGGCGAAGCTGCGCGGCTACCGGCTGGTCTGCGTGATGCCGGAGAACGTCTCCACCGAGCGGGTGCAGCTGCTCCGGATGTACGGCGCGGAGATCATCTTCTCGCCGGCCGCCGGCGGCTCGAACCAGGCGGTGGCCACCGCCAAGCAGATCGCGGTCGAGCACCCCGACTGGGTGATGCTCTTCCAGTACGGCAACGAGGCGAACGCCCGCGCGCACTACGAGACCACGGGGCCCGAGCTGCTGCACGACCTGCCCACGATCACCCACTTCGTGGCGGGTCTCGGCACGACCGGGACGCTGATGGGCACCGGGCGTTACCTGCGCGAGAAGGTGGACGGGATCCAGGTCGTCGCGGCCGAGCCGCGCTACGGCGAGCTGGTCTACGGGCTGCGCAACATCGACGAGGGCTACGTACCGGAGCTCTACGACGCCACGGTGCTGTCGCGGCGCTTCTCCGTCGGCACCCGGGACGCCGTGCTGCGGACCCGCCAGCTGGTGGAGGTGGAGGGCATCTTCGCCGGCTTCTCCACCGGCGCCATCCTGCACGCCGCCCTGGCGGTGGCGCACGAGGCGGTCCGCGACGGCCGCCGCGCCGACGTGGCGTTCGTGGTCGCCGACGGCGGTTGGAAATACCTCTCCACCGGAGCGTACGGCGGCACCCTCGCCGACGCCGAGGACGCGCTGGAGGGCCAGCTCTGGGCCTGAGGACGCCGCCGCAGGGTCGCCGCCGCGCGCCGGTGACCCTGCCGGTGGCCGCCGGCCCCGGCGGCCGGTGTGCTCACTCAGCGCTACCGTCGGACGCCGACCCGTCACGCGCCCCGCGCGGCTGCGGCGGCGGGCCCGGAGCGGGTGTCACGTTGGTGACAACTTCCGGTGGATGATTCTTGCCGCCCGGTGGGCGAGCGTAGGCTGCGCAGCGTGGCGTACGCGTCGGTAGAGATCATCGAGAGACCGATCGTCGGCGCGGGCACTACTCGGCGTGACAGCGAGACGACTCGATGCGCCTGACTGTGCTGGGCTGCGCCGGCAGTTTCCCCGGACCCGAGTCCCCCTGCTCGGCCTACCTGGTCGAGGCGGACGGCTTCCGGCTGCTGCTCGACTTCGGCTCCGGGTCGCTGTCCAACCTCCAGCGCTACGCGGGGCTGCACGCCCCCGACGCGATCCTCCTGACCCACCTGCACTGCGACCACATCCTCGACGCGGCGTCGTACGTGGTGGTCCGGCGCTACGCCCCGGACGGCCCCTACCCGCCGCTGCCGGTCTACGCCCCGTCCGGCGCGCCCGACCGGCTGGCGGCCGCGTACGGGCAGGAGGACAGCACCGTCGAGGACGTGTACCAGTTCTACGCCCTCCAGCCCGGCACCTTTCCGATCGGCCCGTTCACCGTCACCGTCGACCGGGTGAACCATCCCGTCGAGACGTACGGCGTCCGGCTGGAGCACGGCGGCCGGGTGCTCTGCTACTCCTCGGACACGGCGCCCTGCGAGGCGCTGCTCCGCCTCGCCCAGGACGCCGACGTCTTCCTCTGCGAGGCGAGCTACCTCGACGGCGTGGACAACCCGCCCGACCTGCACCTGACCGGCCGGGAGGCCGGCGAGGCGGCGACCAAGGCGGCAGTCGGCCGGCTGCTGCTGACCCACCTGGTGGCCGCCTGGGGCAGCGAGGCGCACACCGTGGAGTCGGCGGGCGCCGCCTACGCCGGTCCCCTCGAGGTGGTCCGGCCCGGCGCCAGCTACGAGATCTGACCGGTCGTGCCCGCGGGTCGGGACACCGCGGGGCGGTTCGATCACGGCACCGCATAAGGTGCAGGCATGGCACGACCTGACGGGCGGCGGCCCGACGCACTCCGACCTGTGACGCTGACCCGGGGCTGGAGCACCCATCCGGAGGGCTCGGTGCTCGTGGAGTTCGGTGACACCCGGGTGCTCTGCACCGCCAGCGTGACCGAGGGGGTGCCCCGCTGGCGCAAGGGCTCCGGGCTCGGCTGGGTCACCGCCGAGTACGCGATGCTGCCCCGCGCCACCAACACCCGCTCCGACCGGGAGAGCGTTAAGGGGCGCGTCGGTGGGCGTACCCACGAGATCTCCCGGCTGATCGGCCGGAGCCTGCGGGCGTCGATCGACCTGAAGGCGCTCGGCGAGAACTCGATCGTGCTCGACTGCGACGTGCTCCAGGCCGACGGCGGCACCCGCACCGCGGCGATCACCGGCGCTTACGTGGCCCTGCACGACGCGGTGACCTGGCTGGCGGGGCGCAAGGCGCTGGCTGGCAAGCCGGAGAAGGTGATGCACCGCTCGGTGGCCGCCGTCAGCGTCGGGGTCATCGACGGCGAGCCCCGGCTCGACCTCAACTACGCCGAGGACGTGACCGCCGAGGTCGACATGAACGTGGTCTGCACCGGCGCCGGCGAGTTCGTCGAGGTGCAGGGCACCGGGGAGGCGGGCGTGTTCGCGCGCGAGCAACTCGACGCCCTGCTCGACCTGGCCGTCGCCGGCTGCGTGGAACTGGCCGAGGCCCAGCGGAAGGCGCTCCTCCCGTGAGCGCGAGGAGTGAGCTTGCGAGCCCCGCCGTCGCGAACAGAGGTGAGGTCCGGTGAGCGCGAGGAGTCAGCTTGCGAGCCCCGCGGCCGCGAACAAAGGTGAGGTCTGATGAACAAGGTGCTGCTCGCCACCCGTAACCGCAAGAAGCTCGTCGAGCTGCAGCGGATCCTCGACGGCGCGCTCGGCGCGCACCGCGTCGCCCTGCTCGGCCTCGACGACGTCGAGGAATACCCGGAGCTGCCCGAGACCGGCCTGACCTTCGGCGAGAACGCCCTGATCAAGGCGCGGGAGGGGTGCCGGCGCACCGGCCTGCCCACGATCGCCGACGACTCCGGCCTCGCCGTCGACGCGCTGAACGGCATGCCGGGCGTGTTCAGCGCCCGCTGGGCCGGCCGGCACGGCGACGACCAGGCCAACCTCCAGCTGGTGCTGGACCAGATCGCGGACCTCCCCGACGAGCACCGGGGGGCGTCCTTCGTCTGCACGGTGGCCCTGGTGCTGCCCGGCGGCAAGGAGCACCTGGTCGACGGCCGGCAGAGCGGCCGGCTGCTGCGCACGCCGCGCGGCGACGGCGGCTTCGGCTACGACCCGATCTTCCTGGGCGACGGGCAGGACCGCACCAACGCCGAGCTGACGCCGCAGGAGAAGGACGCGATCAGCCACCGCGGCAAGGCGCTGCGCGAGCTGGCCAAGCTGGTCGCCAAGGTGCTGCCCCCGGCCACCGCCTGAAGACGGACGGGCGGGCCACCGACCCGCCCGTCCGTCAGGTCTCGCGCCGGGTTCAGGCGAGAGGGCCGATCTCGCGCTCGATGGCGGCCCGCAGCTCGGGCCCGGCCAGCACGGCCCGGGCGGCCTCCATCAGCGGGGCGAGGAACACGTCCGGCCCCGGCTCGCCGGCGATCCCGCCGAGCGCCGCGACAGCGGCGCGGCCGGCGGGCGACGGGTCGAGCGGCGCGCGCAGCTGCAGCCCGCGTACCGCGGCCAGCAGCTCCACCGCGAGCACGCTGGTCAGGTTGTCCAGCACGGTGCGCAGCTTCTTGGTCGCCGCCCAGCCCATCGAGACGTGGTCCTCCTGCATCCCGCTGGTGGGCAGCGAGTCCACCGAGGCTGGCGCGGCGAGCCGCCGGTTCTCCGCGACGATCCCCGCGGCCGTGTACTGGGCGATCATCAGCCCGGAGTTGACCCCGGCGTCGGGGGAGAGGAACGCCGGCAGTTCCCGGGACCGGGTGACGTCCAGCAGCCGGTCCACCCGGCGCTCGGCGATCGCGCCCACCTCGCTGGCGGCGATGGCCAGGAAGTCCGCGGCGAAGCCGAGCGGCGCGCCGTGGAAGTTCCCGGTCGACTCGACGCGGCCGTCCGGCAGCACCACCGGGTTGTCCACCACCGAGACCAGCTCCCGGTCGGCCACCGTGCGGACGAAGTCCAGCGTGTCCCGAGCCGCGCCGGCCACCTGCGGGGCGCAGCGCATCGAGTACGCGTCCTGCACCGCGTGCGCCAGGTCGTCCCGGTGCGAGTCCATCACCCGCGAGTCCTGCAACAGCCGGTGGATGTTCGCCGCCGAGGCCGACTGCCCGGGGTGCGGCCGGATGGCGTGCAGCTCCGGCAGGAACGGCCGCTCCGAGCCGAGCATCGCCTCGATCGCGAGGGCGGCGGTGACGTCGGCCATCGTGAACAGGTGCGCGGCGTCGTGGATCGCCAGCAGCAGCATGCCGAGCATGCCGTCGGTGCCGTTGATCAGCGCCAGCCCCTCCTTGGCGGCCAGCTCGACCGGCGCCAACCCGACCCGGCGCAGCGCGTCGGCGGCGGGAACCCGCTCGCCGGCCGGGCCGAGCACCCAGCCCTCGCCGAGCAGCACCAGCGCGCAGTGCGCCAGTGGCGCCAGGTCGCCGGAGGCGCCCAGCGAGCCGTGTTCGGGCACCCACGGCGTCACGTCGTGGTTGAGCAGGTCGACCAGCGCCTCGGCGACCAGCGGCCGGACCCCGGAGCGGCCGAGCGCCAGCGAGCGCACCCGCAGCAGCATCATCGCCCGGACCACCTCGCGGGGCATCGGCGCGCCCACCCCGGCGGCGTGCGAGCGGATCAGCGCGTGCTGCAGCTCGGCCCGCCGTTCCGGCGCGACGAAGGTGTTCGCCAGCGCCCCGAACCCGGTGGAGACGCCGTATACCGGCCGGCCGGCGGCCTCGATGCCGTCGACGATGGCACGGCTGGTGGTCATGGCGTCCACGGTGGCCGGGTCGAGGATCACCTTTGCGGTGCCACGCGCCACGGCGAGCACGTCGGCGGGGGAGATCCCGGTGGGCAGAATGGTCACGGTCGTCATTTAGGCACTCCGTTGCGCAGGACCTGGCGGATCAGTGGCACACCCGGCCGGTAGGCCAGGTGCAGGTGGGACGGGGCGTCGAGGATCACCAGGTCGGCCCGGGCCCCCGGCCGGAGCACCCCGACGTCGTCGCGGCGCAGCGCCCGCGCGCCGCCGGCGGTCGCGGCCCAGACCGCCTCCGCCGGGGTCATCCGCATCTCGCGTACGGCGAGGGCGAGGCAGAAGGGCATCGACGAGGTGTACGACGAGCCGGGGTTGCAGTCGGTCGCCAGCGCCACGGTGACGCCGGCGTCGAGGAGCCGGCGGGCGTCCGGGTAGGGCGAGCGGGTGGAGAACTCGGCGCCGGGCAGCAGGGTCGCCACGGTGGCGGTGTGCCCGCCGTCGACCCGGGTCGAGGCCAGCGCGTCGACGTCGGCGTCGGTCAGGTGCGTGCAGTGGTCGACGCTCGCCGCGCCCAGCTCGACGCCGAGCTGGACGCCCGGTCCCGGGCCGAGCTGGTTCGCGTGCACCCGCACGCCCAGCCCGGCGGCCTGCCCACAGGTCAGGATCGCCCGGGTGTGGTCGGCGTCGAAGGCGCCCCGCTCGCAGAAGACGTCGATCCAGCGCGCGTGCGGTGCGGCGGCGGCCAGCATCGGCCCGCAGACCAGGCCCACGTAGTCGTCCGGGCGGTCGGCGTACTCGGCGGGGACCACGTGGGCGCCGAGGAAGGTGGTCTCCTCGCTGACCTCGGCGGCGATCGCCAGGGAGCGGGCCTCGTCGGCGACGGTGAGCCCGTACCCGCTCTTGATCTCGATGGTGGTGGTGCCCTGCCGCAGCGCCTCGTCGCGCAGCCGGCGCACGGTGGCCCGCAGCTCGTCGTCCGAGGCGGCCCGGGTCGCGCCGACCGTGGTCCGGATGCCGCCGCCGGTGTACGGCTGCCCGGCCATGCGGGCCGCGAACTCGGCGGCCCGGTCCCCGGCGAAGACCAGGTGGGCGTGGCTGTCCACGAAGCCGGGGAGCACGGCGCCACCCCCGGCGTCGACCCGCCGGTCGGCGGCCGGCGCGTCCCGGGCCGGCCCGACCCAGGCCACCCGCCCGTCCTCGACCAGGAGCGCGGCGTCGCGCCGGATGCCCAGCGGGCCGCCCTCGCCGCCGACCGCGTCGTTGGTCACCAGCTCGCCGATGTCGTCGACCAGCAGACTGCTCAAGAGGTCACCTCCTCGATGGCCGCGCTCAGCTCGGCCGGCACGTCGACCGTCAGGTGGCGGCCGTCGCGCACCACCGCCCGGCCGTCCACCACGACCTGCGTGACGTCCGCGGCGGCCGCCGCGAACCAGACCCCCACCGGCGGTACGCCGGCCGTGCGGGGGCTGTCCAGCCGTACCGTCACCAGGTCGGCGCGGGCCCCCACGGCGATCCGCCCGGCGTCGCGCCAGCCCAGCGCGGCGTGGCCGCCCACGGTGGCGGCGTCGCGCAGCTCGGCGGCGGCGAAGTGGCCGCGGCGGCGGGTGCGCAGCCGCTCGTCCAGCTCGACCGCGCGCGCCTCCTCGAAGAGGTCGACCACGGCGTGACTGTCGCTGCCCAGGCTGAGCGGCAGGCCCACGTCGGCCATCCGCCGGGCCGGGCCGATCCCGTCGGCCAGGTCCCGCTCGGTGGTGGGGCAGAGGCAGACGCCGCTGCCCGCGTCGCCGAGCAGCGTGAGGTCGCCGCTGGTCAGGTGGGTGGCGTGTACGGCCGTGGTGCCCGGGCCGAGCGCACCGTGGTCGGCGAGCAGCCGGGTGGGGGTGCGGCCGTGGGCGGCCCGGCAGGCGTCGTTCTCGGCGGGCTGCTCGGACAGGTGCACGTGCAATGGCGCGCCCCGCCGGTCCGCCCAGTTCGCCACGGTGGCGAGCTGCCCCGCCGGCACCGCGCGTACCGAGTGGATCGCGGCGCCCACCCGGGCGTGGTCGCCGTCGGGCGTGAACGCGGCGGCCCGCTCCGCCCAGCGCAGCGCATCGCCGTCGCCGAACCGTCGCTGCGGCCCGGCCAGCGGCTGTCCGTCGACGGTGGCGGTGAGGTAGCAGGTGTCCAGCAGGGTGATCCGGATCCCGGCGTGCGCGGCGGCCTCGACCAGCGCCTCGCCCATCGCGTTCGGGTCGGCGTACGGGGTGCCGTCGGGGTTGTGGTGCAGGTAGTGGAACTCGCCCACGCAGGTGATTCCGGCCAGCGCCATCTCGGCGTAGACCGCCCGGGCCAGGGCGAGGTACGAGTCCGGGTCCAGGCGGGCGGCGACCGCGTACATCCGGTCGCGCCACGTCCAGAAGTCACCGCGCCCGCCGTGGGTGCGTCCGCGCAGCGCCCGGTGGAAGGCGTGCGAGTGCGCGTTGGCGAGCCCGGGCAGGGTCAGCCCGGGCAGCCGGACGGCGTCGCCGAGTACCTCCACGCCCGCGGTGACGCCGGACCCGGCGGTCAGCGGCGTGACGCCGGTGATCCGCCCGTCGGCCGTCTCGATCAGCACGTCGGCGGTCGGCTCGGCGTGGTCGGGCAGCCAGGCGTACTCGGCCAGCCAGCGGGTCCCGGTCATCTCGCGCGCCCCCTGTCGAGCTGAATCGTCTGCGACATCAGTCGATCACCACGAGGCCGAGTCGTTTGCGACATCAGCTCGACAGGCCACCGAGGGCGACCCCGGACCGCGTTCAGCGGCATGCCAGCTCCTCCAGGACCCGGGTCAGGGCGGTCACCCCGGCGGCGCAGTCGGCGTCGGTGGCCGACTCGGCGGGGGAGTGCGAGACCCCGGTCGGGTTGCGCACGAAGAGCATCGCCGTGGGCACGTGCGCGGCGAGCACCCCGGCGTCGTGGCCGGCCCCGGTGGGCAGCACCGGCGCGTCGAGCAGGGTCGCCAGCCGGGCGGCCAGGCCGCCGTCGAAGGCGACCAGCGGCGTGGCCGACTCCTCGGTGAGCGCCACCTCCGTACCGTCGCGGCGGGCCCGCTCGGCGGCCTTCGTGCGCACCGCGTCGACCAGCCCCGTCAGCGTCTCCGGCTCGGCGGCCCGGGCGTCCAGCCACCCCGTCACCTTCGACGGGATCGCGTTGGTGGCGTTCGGCTCCACCGACACCCGGCCGACCGTGGCGTGGGCGCCGCGCAGCCGCGCCTCCTTGTTGGCCGCCAGCACGGTGAAGGCGTACGTCAGCATGGGGTCGCGGCGGTCGGCCATCCGGGTCGTGCCGGCGTGGTTGCCCTCGCCGGTGAACTCGAAGCGCCAGCGGCCGTGCGGCCAGATCGCGCTGGCGACCGCGACGGGCGCGTCGGCCTCGACCAGCGCGCGGCCCTGCTCGACGTGCAGCTCGACGAAGGCGGCGAAGCCGCCGACCAGCTCCGGCCGGGCGCCGGCCGGCCGGATGCCCAGCGCCTCGGCGAAGCTCACCCCGTCGGCGTCGCGCAACCCGGCCGCGCGGTCCACCGCGATCTCCCCGGTGAGCAGCCGCGACCCGAGGCAGGGTACGCCGAACCGCGCCCCCTCCTCCTCGACGAACGCGCCGACCACCACCGGGCGGGCCGGCGCGACGCCGGCGGTGCGCAGCTCGTCGACCGCGAGGAACGCGCTGACGATGCCGAGCGGCCCGTCGTACGCGCCGCCGTGCGGCACGGAGTCGAAGTGGCTGCCGGTCAGCACCGCGCCGCCGGCCTCCGGCTCACCCCACCAGGCGAACAGGTTGCCGTTGCCGTCATCGGTGACCGGCATGCCCCGGCGGTCGGCCTGCTCGCGGAACCACTCCCGCAGCCGCAGCTCCGGCTCGGTCAGCGCGTGGCGCAGGTAGCCGCCGCTGCGGTCGTCCCGCCCGATGGGCGCGATCTCGTCCCACAGTGCCCGGAACCGGCCCGCGAGGTCCGTCACGCGGCATCCCCCTCCGCCATCGGCACTCGCACGCCGGTAGCCTCCGCGACCTCGCGGGCGGCGTCATAGCCGGCGTCGACGTGCCGGATGACGCCCATCGCCGGGTCGTTGGTGAGCACCCGCTCGATCTTCTGCCCGGCCAGGGCGGTGCCGTCGGCGACGCAGACCTGACCGGCGTGGATCGACCGGCCGATGCCCACCCCGCCGCCGTGGTGGATCGACACCCAGGAGGCCCCGCTGGCGGTGTTGACCAGCGCGTTGAGCAGCGGCCAGTCGGCCACGGCGTCGGAGCCGTCGGCCATCGCCTCGGTCTCCCGGTACGGGCTGGCCACGCTGCCGCAGTCGAGGTGGTCCCGGCCGATCACCACGGGCGCGGACAGCTCGCCGGAGGCGACCATCTCGTTGAACCGCACCCCCGCCTTGTCCCGCTCGCCGTAGCCGAGCCAGCAGATCCGCGCCGGCAGGCCCTGGAAGGCGACCCGCTCGCCGGCCATCCGGATCCACCGGGCCAGCGACTCGTTCTCCGGGAACAGCTCCAGGATCGCCCGGTCGGTGGCCGCGATGTCGGCCGGGTCGCCGGAGAGCGCCGCCCACCGGAACGGGCCCTTGCCCTCGCAGAACAACGGTCGGATGTACGCGGGCACGAAGCCGGGGAAGTCGAAGGCCCGCTCGAACCCGCCGAGCTTCGCCTCGCCCCGGATCGAGTTGCCGTAGTCGAAGACCTCCGCCCCGGCGTCGAGGAAGCCGACCATCGCCTCGACGTGCTTCGCCATCGACGCCCGCGCCCGGTCGGTGAACTCGACCGGTTTCGTCGCCGCGTAGTCCCGGGCGTCGGCCAGCTCCACCCCCTCCGGCAGGTACGACAGCGGGTCGTGCGCGCTGGTCTGGTCGGTGACGATGTCGATGTCGACGCCGCGGCGCAGCAGCTCCGGGAAGACGGTGGCCGCGTTGCCCACCACGCCGACGCTCAGCGCGCGGCGGTCCCGCTTCGCGGCGAGGGCCCGCTCGACGGCGTCGTCCAGGGAGTCGGCGACCTCGTCGAGGTAGCGGTCGTGCACCCGTCGGTCCAGCCGGCTGCGGTCCACGTCGACGATCAGGCAGACGCCCCCGTTCATGGTGACCGCCAGGGGCTGCGCCCCACCCATGCCGCCGCAGCCGGCGGTCAGCGTCAACGTCCCGGCCAGCGTCCCGCCGAACCGTTTGGCGGCGACGGCGGCGAACGTCTCGTAGGTGCCCTGGAGGATGCCCTGGGTGCCGATGTAGATCCACGAGCCGGCGGTCATCTGCCCGTACATGGTCAGGCCCAGCTGTTCCAGGCGGCGGAACTCCGGCCAGGTGGCCCAGTCGCCCACCAGGTTGGAGTTGGCCAGCAGCACCCGGGGCGCCCACTCGTGCGTGCGCAGGACGCCCACCGGCCGGCCGGACTGCACCAGCATGGTCTCGTCGTCGCGCAGGTCGGTCAGGGTGCGCACCAGCGCGTGGTACGACGGCCAGTCCCGCGCCGCCTTCCCGGTGCCGCCGTAGACCACCAGGTCCTCGGGGCGCTCGGCCACCTCCGGGTCGAGGTTGTTCATCAGCATCCGCAGCGCGGCCTCCTGGGGCCAACCACGGGCGGTGCGTTCGGTGCCGCGCGCGGCGCGGACGGGCTGGGACATCTCGGGTCTCCTCTCAGCCGAGGAACAACTGGCGGCGGGCGGCGGACGCCTCGAAGGCCTCCAACCGGCGTTGGGTGTCGGCGGGGTCGGCGTCGCAGATGGCCTGGAGCAGCACCATGGCCAGGGTCATCGGGGCGGTGTGCAGGTCGAAGACGAGCTGCGCGCCGACCGCGGCGGGGAGCACCACGTCGGCGTGCTCGGTGGCCGGGCTGACCGGCGAGTCGGTGATGGCCACCACCCGCAGGCCGGCGGCCCGCGCCTCGCGCAGCGCGTCGAGGGTCTCGCGGGGATAGCGGGGAAGCACGAAGGCGAGCAGGGCGCTGGCCCCGGCCGCCGCGGCCTGTTCGAGGCGGTCGGTGAGCAGGCTGCCGCCGTCGTCGAGCACCCGCACGTCGGGGTGCACCTTGGCGGCGAAGTACGCGAAGTACGCGGCCAGCGGTGCGGCGGCCCGCAGGCCGAGCACCGGCAGGGGGCGGCTGGCGGCCAGCAGCCTCCCGGTCTCGGCGATGCGGTCCCGGTCGGCGAGCTGCCCGGCGAGCCGGTCGAGGTTGCCGATCTCGGCGCGTACCGCCTGCTGGAGCTCGTTGCCGGTGTCGACGGGACCGCCCGACGCGCCGGCGGTCAGCTCCCGGAGCCGGCGGCGCAGCGCGGGGTAGCCGTCGTGCCCGAGCGCCACCGCGAACCGGGTGACCGACGGCTGGCTGACCCCCGCCAGCTCGGCGACCTCGGCCGCCGACAGGTACGCGACGGTCGGCGCGTGCTGCACCAGGCAGTGCGCGATCCGGCGCTGGGTCGGGGTGAGCCGGACCCCCTGGAAGAGGCCCGACACCTGCTCGGTGGGTGCCGCGACAGCTCCTTCATTCACGCGATGACTTTATGCATGAAAACTTTCACAGGCAACACCCGTGCGCCGCATTCGACCTGAACAAGGCGGTCGCTCGCCGCGGCGGCCGGGATCGCGCTCGGCAGGGTGGGCCGGTGTCGGCCCGCCGACCGGCCGACGGCCGGGCGAGCGTGGCCTCTGTAGGATCCGCGTGGCGGTCTAGCGGAGGAGTTGGCGCATGCAGCCGGAGGGCCCGTACAGGTTCACCCACTTGCTGGGCACCTGCCAGGTCGGGAAGGCCTGGGCGGCCATCGACGCGCAGGGCCGGTTCGTGACGGTGGCCGTGCTGGACGCGGTTGTGGCCAACGATCCGCGCTGGCGGGAGGCCTACTCGGCGATGGCCAACGCGCTCGCCCAGGCGCCCGACGGTCAGCCCTACACGTACGCGGACTTCTCGGCTCCGTCGCCCTGGGTCGCCTACCCCGCCGAGGCCGGACCCGGCGCGGAGAAGCTCCTGCGCTCGCTCGGCGTGGAATACCAGCCGGTGGCGGCCGGCCCGGAGGCGCCGCCGGTCTCGGCACCGCCCCAGCAGGTCTCCTCCCCGCCCGGCTCAGCTTCCGCGCCGCCGTATCCGGTCTCGGGCGTGCCGACGCCGACGTCCGCGCCGCCGCACGCGCCGTGGGCCGTGCAGGCCGGACCGACGCCCGCCCGGCCGGAAGCCTTGGCGCCGCGTCCGGTCTCCGCCACGCCCGCACCGTCGTGGGACGCGCCGACCACGGTGGCCCCCACGCAGCCGGTCTCGGCCGCGCCCCAGTCGCCTGCAGCCCAGGCTCCCCAGGCCGGCGGCGTTGCGCCGTACGACCCGTTTGCCGCGCCGACCCGGCGGATCAAGCCCTCGGAGCCGGCCAAGGGTGGTGCTGGCCTCTGGGTGGGCCTCACCGCCCTCGTGCTGGTGATCGCCCTGGGTGTCGGCGCGGCGGTCTGGGCGTTCGCCCCGGGCGAGTCGGCCGGGCCCGAGGCGACGCCGACCCTGGGCGCCTCGGCCTTTCCCAGCGCCGCCGCAGTCAACCCGGGCCTGAAGCCGTGGGCGCAGGCTGCGCCGTACAGCGCGGAAGAGCGTGCGCTGGCCATCGCCGCGCCGTCCCTGGTCTTCATCGAGGCGGTCTTCACCGGCGTGCTGCGGGAGACGAAGTCCAACGTCCCGCTCAGCGCCACCCCGATCACGTTCAAGCGGCGGTGCAGTGGATTCGTGGTCAATGCGGACGGCCACGTGCTCACCAACGGCCAGTGCGTCCGGCCGGAAGCCGAGGTTGCGCGGGAGCGTGCCCTCTACACCCTTGGCCGGATCCTCATCGAGCAGAAGAAGCTCACCGCGTCGGCACTCGATCAGTACGTCCGGACGAAGATGGCCACCACGACCTTCACCGGCCGTGAGCCCGGCTCGGAACCCACCAACCAGGTGTTCGGGCAGCTCAACATTGCACGTGGCGACCTGACCGCCGATCCGGCTGTGCCGGTCGAGGTGGTGCGTGTCCTCCCCGCCGACAACGGCAACCTGGCGCTGCTGAGGCTCGCCCAGAAGAACCTTGCCACGGTCGAGCTGAACGCAGAGGCCGCGCTCGGGTCGGGCACGTCGCTGCTCGTTATCGGCTACGGCACGACCGACACCGACTTCCGCGCCGCTACCTACACCCTGAACTCCAAGCCGGTGCAGGTTTCCGGCACGGCGACCCAGGGCGCGGTGACCGTGGCCCGGGTCAACGACGACGTCGGCATCTACTCGCACGGTGGGATCGCCATCGACACCAGCGGCCGGGTTGTCGGCGTGGTGGACAACGACCGGGCCGCCAACGGCGGAGCGAACCGTGCCCTCGTGCCGGTGTCGGTGATCACCGGGCTACTCGGTGAGGCGGGCGTCCAGGCCGGGCTGGCCGATCCGGACCGGACGTACCGCGACGGCCTCGACGCCTTCTTCGCCGGGCGGAACGCGGAAGCCATCACCCTGCTCGACACCGTGGCGACGTCCTCGCCGACCAACCTGCTCGCTCAGGCGTACCGCCAGAACGCCATGGACCGGGCTCGGCTGGAGGGGGATTCGACGGGGTCCTCGCAGTTGCCGCGCGCACTGCTCGCCGGCGTGGTGGCCGCCTTGGTGGCCGGGCTCGTCGTCGCCGTGGTGATGCTGCTGCGGCGGCGCCGCTCCACCTACTGAACCACCGGGAGGTCCGGCGCGTTCCGCGCGCCGACGCGGTCGCGTGGTCAGCGGGTGGAGTCGTCCCGTCCCCAGGCGTCCCGTGGGTGACGGCGGGCCCTGAGCGCTGCCGCCACGGTGATGGCCACGTACACCACCGCCGCCGGTGCGAGCCAGGGGCGGGGCAGGACCACGTCCCGTAACCACGAGGACGGCGCGGAGGCGCGGATGCCGGTGTGGCTAGCCCGCAACATCGTGTTGCCAGCGCGTACCCGCGCCAGTGTCCGGACCAGGTCGCGGGTGCGCCGGGGGGCCTGCACATAGGACGTCGCCCCGCTCACCTCCTGCTTCTCGTCGGATGAGTACTGCGAGTCGAGGAAGAGGTCATCGGCGATCTGCTCCGGGAAGCGGTCGAACCGTGCCCGCCCAGCGGCGGAGACGCCCATCGCGCCCCGACCGAAGAGCGCGTCCGCGAAGATCGGCAGTCGGGTGTTGATCGCGTAGTAGGCCCGAACCGCCAGCGAGCGGCCGGCCGTCACCATGTGGCGCCGGGGCATCACGGCCAGCGGTGGCTGGCCGTCGGCGGTGAGCGCTGCGGCCATCGCACGAAGCGCGCCCGGACTCAACACCACGTCCGCGTCCAGATAGACCCGCGGGAAGCCACGAGCTGCGGCGTCGCCTACGTTCAGGGCGTTGGACTTGCCCGCCTGCGCCACCTCGACGACCCGGACACCGGGCCGCGCGGCGGCGATCCCGGCCGTGTCGTCGGTGCAGCCGTTGGCGACCACCACGATGTCGAGTTCACCGGGCGCGGCGTCGGCGAGCAGCGCGTCGAGGCAGTCGCCGATGACACGGGCCTCGTTGTGCGCGGCCATCACCACGCTGATCATCAGCAACTCACCGGGGTAGTCACGCTAGTTCCACACTTCCGCGCGGTGGTCGGAAACGCTCCTGCCACCGCCGTCGACCGGACGGTTAACGTCGTACACTCCGCTCCGGACCGGGCGCGGGTACGGCGGTACAGCTTGCCGGACCGCACCGCCCTGTCGCAATACCCGCTCCGGTCATTCCTACCGTGCGGAAACCGGACAGCTACGTGGCCTGCGCCGCTGGTATCGTCCTCGTGTTTCTGGGGTGGGGCCGGGCAGCGCGAGTGGGCATTCCGCGATCCGCCGTTCGCCGCAGGGCACGACGGCCGACACGTGGATCGGCGAGGGACTGGCAGTGGGGGCCGCCGGCCGACCTGCCCACGTTGTCGGCTGCTGCCGCGGCGGACACTGATGGAGGAAACGCACCCACGATGGAGACGTTGACCACCTCGGAGCGGCGAACGCCGTTCCGGCACCGGGCCGCGCCAGCGTCCCGCCACGAGCGGTCGGCACGCCACCTGGCCACCGCCGCGCTGGTGTTGGTCGCGGTGAAGCCTCTGCTCGACATCGGTGAGAAGGACGCCGGCGGCGGATTCGACCTTGGGGTGCTGCTCACCGCGCTCGGCGCGGCGTGCATGGTCGCCGCGCTCGGCGTCGTGGCGATCGGCGCCCGGCGGCTGCCGCCCCGACCTCTCCTCCTCATGGCGGGCGGGCTGACGCTGCTGCTCGTGCTCTCCGTGGTCAGCTACCTCGCCGTCCCCGCCCGTGAAGACCTGCTGGGCCTGTTCGACGTCCGTCGTTACTCGATCTACGGCCCACCGCAAGAGCCGGCGCGTGCCATCCCGGCGGAGGCGATGCGGCTGGTGGTGGGATTCGCGCCGATCGCACTGCTCGGGCTCATGCTGATGCGCCGCGACTGGTTCCCGGTGCGTCGGCTCGCCCTCGTTGCCGGGGTGGCGGTGGCCGGCGCGGTCGTGCACTGCGTGCTGGCTTGGCTCCAGGTTGCCGGAGTAATCCCATACTCGTTCTACTTCGAACTGGCCAACTGGGAGAAGATCGGGCGCGCCTCCGGTGGCTACTACCACCCGATGTCGCTCGGTCGGCTCCTGATGTTCTCGGTATTCCTGGTTTATGTGCTGGGCGACCGGCTCAGGGTGCCCACGGTCGTCCGATACGCGCTGATCGGGCTCTTCGTCGCCACCGGTGTGGTCTCCCTACACCGCTTCACGATTCTGTGCCTGGGCCTGATCGTGGCCGGGTTCGAGACGCGGCGCCTGCTCGGGCTGGTGGCCGCCCGCCGCTCCGGCGGGACCGACCGCCGGACGGCGCTGGCCGTCGGCGGCGCGCTGGCGGTCGCCGGCGCGGTCGTCGGGGTGCTGTGGGGCGGCGCGATCTGGAGGCGGGCTGAGGTCACCCTCACCGAAGTGGGATCGATGGACGTGCGTTCCGACACCTTCATGCACGGCCGGGGTGCGATCTGGAACGACGTCGCAGAGATCTTCGGTCGTTCCCCATTGGACATCTGGCTCCTGGGGTTCGGCTACGAGCCCTGGGACATGCACAACGACCTGCTCCGGGTGCTGGTCGTCTGGGGCATCGTCGGCGTCGTCGTGACTTGCGCCGTCGTCGTCGGGCTCCACCGGTTCCTCAGGAACCGGATCGACAGATCCGGTCGGCTCGCCCTGGCGCTACTCCTCTTGACGCTCGTCGTATTCGGCCTCACGCAGAAGCCGCTCGCCTACCCGTACTTCCTCTGGCTCTTCTTCTTCGGTCAGATGGTGGTGCTCGCTGTCCACGGGAAGCGCACCAGTGACGAGACGCCCGTGAAGAGCGGGGCGATGCCGTGAATCAGTCGTTTCCCGCGTCGCTGCATAATCTGCCCCGGCAGCACGACCGGCCTTCCGAACCGACCGAGAGCGTCGCCGGTGACGAGGCCACGATGCCGCTCGTCCGGCCGACCTTCTCGGTCTGCATCGTGGTGCGCGACCGTCCCGCGCTGCTCGTCGAAGCGGTGCGCAGCGTCCTGGCGAACACCTTCGAGGACTTCGAGGTGGTGATCGTCGACGACGGCTCTCGGATACCGGCCGCTCAGGTGATCGCGGATGCGCACCTTTCGGCGGACCGTCGGGTGCGAGTGCTGGCCCAGCCGCCGACCGGTATCGCCGAGGCGCGCAATCGAGGTCTGCGCTCCGCCATGGGCAGGTACGTCACCGTGCTGGACTCCGACGACCAACTCACCGTCGACGCTCTTGCTCGGCTGCACCACCTGCTGGCGAACACCGGCGGATCGTGGGTGTACGCCGACTACATGGAGGTCCGCCGAGGGACGTCCCGCTGCATCCGACTGCCCGAGTACGCCTCGGCGCGGCGCATGCTGTTCGGGGTGCTGACCCGTCCCCGCCTGCCCTTCAAGCACTCCGGTACCACCATCGACCGCACGCTGCTGGAGCGGATCGGCGGCTACGACGAGAGTTTCCGCCTCTTCGAGGACGTGGAGCTGATGCTGCGTGCCCTGAGCACGGGTGTCCACCCGTGTCATCTGGCCCACCCCATCGTGCTATTTCAACGGCACGACGGGAACGTCACCCGGGGTCGGCTCGGTGGGCTGGTCTTCTGGTTCCGGCTGATTGACATGTACCGGCCCTTGAGATGGCCGGGGGTGGCGACGGCCATCAAAGCACTGCGGACGCTCAGCGAGACGGGTAAGTGGCTTGTCACCCTCGGTCGCTGACCTCGACACCGGTGGCGGGTCCGAACGGCACCACGGCACGGCCCGGCCGACGGCGGCGCGGGGACGGGTCGTCACCGTCCTCACGCACCTCGGCATGTTGGGCCTGAGCCAAGTCGGAATCACCCTGGCCGCGTTCGCGACACAGATTGTCCTGGCTCGTACTCTCCCCCAGGAGGCGTTCGGGACGTTCACCGCAGCCCTGGCGGTGGTGTCGCTGACCGCGCCGTTGGCGGTCTTCGGCGTACCGGAACTCTGGCTGCAACGGTTTGGCCGGGAGGGTGAGCGTGCGTACCGGTGGGTGCGCCCCTCGCTACGGGTGATGGCCGCCAGCAGCGGCCTGACCGTCGCCGGAATCCTGGCCTGGAGCCTGGTCGAGGGGTCCGATCCGGTCGCCGCCGGCGTGCGCGCGCTACTGGCGGCCATCGTCGTTGCGCAGGCCGGGCTGGCGCTGGTCGGAACGGTCCAGCAGTTGCGCGGTGACTATCGCGGCCTCTCCGTGCTCCAGGTGGCACCGCACCTGGCCCGGGTGCTCGTGGTGCTCGCCGTGTGGGCGTTCGGGCTGTCCGTGCTGGCGGCGGCAGCCGGCTACGCAGTCGTGGCGGTTCTCACCGTGCTCGGGTGCGTGCCGGTGATGCGGCCCTTCCTCCGGCGAGGGAAGTCGATCGACGACCGGTCCCGTGAGCTGCCGCCGGAACCGGCGTCCCGAGTCCGGGCGGCGCGGGTGACGGGGGCGGCCACGCCGTTCGTACTGGGCAATCTCTTCTACCTGATCGGGATGTATCTGGGCACGGTGGTCGCCGCCGAGTTCCTCGGACCGGCGGCGGCAGCCGTCCTGGCTGTCCCGATGTCCGTGCTGACTGCCGTCTACCTCGTCCCCCGAGTT
Organism: Micromonospora sp. URMC 106; assembly: GCF_051386395.1. Taxonomy (NCBI): domain Bacteria; kingdom Bacillati; phylum Actinomycetota; class Actinomycetes; order Micromonosporales; family Micromonosporaceae; genus Micromonospora; species Micromonospora sp. URMC 106. The sequence goes on along the minus strand of NZ_JBPQTP010000062.1, from coordinate 11,654 downwards.
GTCTACCAGCAGTACTTCCTCGCCCGGCTGCATCGGTGGTCCGGTACCGACCGCGACGCCGTCCTGATCGCGTACCGCTGGGGGAGCCTCGGGATGCTCGCGCTCGGCACGGTGCTCGCGGCACTGGTGGCGCTCGGCGGCCTGCCGGTGCTCCCCTTGCTACTCGGTCCCGAATACCGCAGGTCCGCGACTGTCATGGCACTGCTGGCCCTGGCCATCCCGTTCCGCTTCGCGGGAGCGGCCGTCGCCTCGCTGCTCACCAGCGGTGGACTGCTCCGCCGGAAAGTGGCCTACCAGGGCGTGGGAGCCCTGGTGTTCCTCGCGTCCCTGGCGGTGGCCACTCCGCTGTGGGGCGTCACGGGCACGGCTGCCGCCACCGTCGTCGCCGAGGTCGTCCTGTGCACGCTGTTCTGGACCGCAGTGCGCAGACGGGTGGTCGGGAACTCACCCCTGCCGTCGTGGCACGATCTGCGTCAGCGCCTGACGAGGGAGACCCCGCGTGCATCCTGAACCGAGTTCCGCTGCCCGCCGCCCGCTTGTCGTGGGCTACTACGGCATGGAAAACGTGGGGGACAACGCCTTCTGCGTCGTCATGGACTGGGCTACCCGTACCTACTGGGGGACCCGCGAACCGGTCTTCGCAGCGCCGCCCATCGTTGACCTGCCGGCGGACAGCACCGGCATGAATCCTCGTTGGTACCGCTCGCGCAGCCTGCCCGACCGCGTCGGATGGGTACTCAACAAGGCCGCGTTGCTGGGGCGCTCCTCGATGCTGGTCTTCGGCGGCGGCTCCGTCTTCCGTGACATGGGCCCGCTCAGCGAGAAGAAGCTCTTCTCGCTCTTCTCCCGTGCGTCCGGGCACCCGATGGCCGCCGTCGGCGTCTCCGTCGGACCGTTCCTCTCCCCAGCGGCCGAGCGGCGGCTCGTCGAGGTGCTTCGCCGGATCGAATTCATCGGTGTACGCGACCTCGCCTCCGCCGAGATCCTCGAACGCGCCGGCTACCCAGGGGTGCTCGTCCGCGCCGGCGACCTCGCCGGGCTGCTGCCCGAGGCGCTCGGCGAGCCGGTGCCGGCGCGCCGGCCTCGGCCCTCCAGGGGGCGGGCCCGACTCGGCGTGACCCTGCTCGGCGTCGACTACGAGGCAGCGGCCCCGCATGCACGGCAGCGGGAGGAGGCACTGATCGAGGGCGTCCGCCGCTTGGTCCTCAAGGAACCGGTGGACGTCACCGTCTTCGTGTTCAACACACACCCCGTGCACGGCGACGAACGGGTCAGCGACCGTCTTCGGGCCGCCTTGGACGGGCTCTGTGACGTCCGGGTGATGACCGCGCGGGACGGTGTGCGAGCCTGCTGGGACGAGATGAAACGATGCGACCTCGGCCTGCACATGCGGCTGCACGGCGCGGTCTTCGCGTACCTAGCTGGCGTCCCGTTCACGCTGGTGCCGTATCAGAAGAAGTGCGACGACTTCCTCGACGAGATCGGCCAGCCGGATTCCTCCCGGCTCGGGCGGGTGCCGGAGGACCCGGCGGAGGTGACCGCCGTGCTCTCCGGGCTGCTGACCGACGAGGCGGTGCCACGGTTGCCGCGCGAGGAGTTCGCCGAGCGCGCACGGTGGAACTTCACCCGGGCGCCCTGGGCATTGCGTGACGGACCGGGTCAGCCGGAGCGGTGACCGTCAACTTGTCCACGCGGGACGGCGACTCGGCGTCGTCGTTGTCGGGCGTTTCCACCGGCCCGGCCGGTCATGGGTCCACGCCGGTGCGCCCCACGGCGGCTGCCCCGTTCGGTCGGCTCAGTCCGCCGACACTGCTGGTGTCGGTCGCTCTGGTCGCCGCCGCACTGCTCGCCGCCGGCATGGCGCTGGTCCGGTACGCCCCCGAGCGTCCGCCCGGTGACGGCGACGCGCGGCCGGTCCCTTCGTCGCCGGCTTCCGCCGCGCCCGGCCGGGAGACCCTGCGTGACCTGATGCCGCCCGGGGTGAAGATCGGATCGGCGGTGGACGGCCGGGGATTGAGCCTGGAACCCGCCTACCGCGCCCTTCTCGGTACCGAGTTCAACGCGATGACGGCCGAGAACGCCATGAAGTGGCGCAACCTCGAACCGTTGCCAGGGGTGTACGCCTGGACCGGTGCGGACCAGCTCGTCGACTTCGCCCATCAACACGGACAGGCGGTTTACGGCCACACCCTGGTGTGGCACAGCGACGTGCCGAAGTGGGTCTCCCCGGACTGGCCGGCGGATCAGGTTCGCGCGGTGCTCCAGGAGCACGTGACCACGGTGGTCTCCCGGTACCGGGGGCGTGTCTGGGCCTGGGACGTGGTCAACGAGGTGCTGGACGAGGACGGGACGCTGCGCGACACCCTGTGGCTGCGCAAGCTCGGTCCAGGATATGTCGCCGACGCCTTCCGTTGGGCCCACGCGGCAGACCCGGGCGCGCGCCTGTTCATCAACGACTACGGCGTCGAGGGTCGGACCCGGAAGTCCGACGCGCTGTTGAAGCTCGTCCGTGACCTGCGCCGGGCCGGTGTCCCGGTGGACGGCGTCGGCTTCCAGAGCCACCTGCGATGGGACCAGCCGCCCCGGGACCTCACCGGGAACCTACGCCGGTTCGCGCAGCTCGGTGTCTCGGTGGCCATCACGGAGCTGGACGTGCGGGTCGCGCTGCCGGCCACCCCGCAGAAGCTTGAGCGGCAGGCCACGCTCTATCGGCAGGTGCTCCGGGCGTGCCTGGCGGTGACGGCGTGCGTGTCGTTCACCGTCTGGGGCTTCACGGACGCACGCAGTTGGATCCCGGGCTACCACCGCGGTTACGGCGCGGCCTGCCTTTTCGATGGCAGTCTGGCGCCCAAGCCGGCGCACGCCGCGCTGCTGGACGAGTTGCGCCGACAACTGCCGCGCGCAGCCTCACCGAGCCCCGGCTGAGCCTTGGCGAGGGCCGGGGGCACCTGCCCCGGGAACTCGCGGTCCGCCCTGAGATGACGACCACTAGCACGGTGAAAGGAAGGTCGTGTCCGCGCAGACTCAGTTCCTCTCGGCTGTCGCGCCGCAGCAGTCACCGAGGTTCGACCCCGATCTAGGGGTGATCACACCCCCCTCCAACGGCATGCCGCGGTCGGTCTTCGGCCGGCCGGTCGCCCCGCGCGCGCGGTGGCGCCGGCGGTACCTGGCCTGCCTCGTGCTCATCGACTTCATCGCCGCCCTGGCGGCCAGCCGAACCGTGGTGGCCCTGCTCGACGAGGCCGACGCCGGCTTCTGGGACCAGCGGGTGCTCGGCGGCACGGTCAGCGCCTTCGCCCTGGTGGCCAACGTCGTGGTGCCGCTGCTGTGGATGACAATTCTCACCGCCGCCGGCGCGTACGACCGGCGTGCCCTCGGCCGTGGCACCGAGGAACTCAAGCGGGTGGTCCGGGCGAACGTCGCGATGGCCGCCACCGTGTCGTTCCTGGCGCTCGGCTTCAAGAAGGACCTGTCCCGGGCGACGGTCGCGGCCATCATCCTGGCGCTGCTGCTCTACACCCTGGTGACACGGTTCGTCGCCCGGGTCGTGCTGCGCCGGATCCGCCGGGTCAGCCAGCGGGCGTCGCAGAAGGTGCTGCTGGTCGGGCGGCTCTCCGACGCGCTGGCCGTGCACGAGGTGGTGACCCGCAACCCGGGCGCCGGTTTGCGCCCCATCGCCATCCACCTGCCACACCACCCGAGGCCGGGGGAGCGGGTCACCGCGCCGGTGCCGGTCTACGTCGGCTGGGACCTGGTGCCCCTGGTCCAGCAGCTCGGCGCCGACACCATCGCCGTCTGCGGCCCGGCCAGCCTGGAGTCGTACGAGCTGCGCAAGCTGGCCTGGCAACTGGAGGGGACCGGCCTCGACCTCGTGGTGGTGCCCCAGGTCACCGACGTCACCGGCCCGCGTATCCACGTCCGCCCGATCGAGGGCCTGCCCCTGCTCAACGTCGAGGAGCCGACCATCTCCGGCCTCTCGCTGCTGGCCAAGAGCGTGCTCGACCGGGTCACCGCCCTGGTCGGTCTGGTGCTGCTGAGCCCCCTGCTGGCCGGGATCGCGCTGGCCATCAAACTGACCGACCGTGGGCCGGTGCTGTTCCGGCAGACCCGGATCGGCCACGAGGGGCGGGCCTTCAAGGTCTGGAAGTTCCGCACGATGTACACCGATGCGGAACAGCGGCTGGAGGCCCTGCGGGACCGGAACGAGAGCGACGGCCTGCTGTTCAAGATCAAGGACGACCCGCGGGTCACCCCGATCGGCCGGCACCTGCGCGGGCTGTCGCTGGACGAGCTGCCCCAGCTGGTCAACGTGCTGATGGGGCAGATGTCGCTGGTCGGCCCGCGCCCGTTGCCCACCGAGGACGACGACTACCGCGGCGACGTGCGACGCCGGCTGCTGGTGCGTCCCGGCATCACCGGGCTGTGGCAGATCTCCGGCCGCTCCGACCTGACCTGGGACGACGCGGTCCGGCTCGACCTGCACTACGTGGACAACTGGTCGCTCGTCTACGACCTGGGCATCCTGTGGCGCACGGTCAGCGTGGTGCTCGCCCGACGGGGCGCGTACTGACCCCGGGCCGTACCCGGGCGGGCGGAACCGGTCCACGCCCGCCCGGTACGGCGACTACTTCTTGCCGCGGCTGATGATCTCCTTGACCGCGTCCCGACGTACGGAGTCGTAGAACGACTTCGCCCGGTCGGTGTCGGCGAAGACGACGCTCTCGGTGCCGACCCGCCCGGTGCCCTTCGTCGGGCTGGTGAGGAAGAAGAGGTTGCCGCTGCGCAGGCCCCGCATCTGCGTCGCCATGTCCAACAGCGACAGGTTCTTGTCCACCGCGACCGAGTTCGAGGTGGCCTGGAGGAAGGAGTTCAGCTTCCCCGGGTTGGTGAGGATGCCGCCCGACGAGACCTTGTCCAGGATCGCCTTGATGACCTGCTGCTGGTGGCGGATCCGGGCGAAGTCCCCGTCCGCGAACTGCTTGCGCTGGCGGGCGTAGTCGAGCGCCGCCTCCCCGTCCATCTTCTGCGGGCCCTGCGCGAACGTCCGGAACGGCGGGTGGATGGAGGTGAACCTCTTCTCCGAGTCGATCTCGATGCCGCCCAGCGCGTCGATGATCTCCTTGAAACCGGCGAAGTCGACCATCGCCACGTGGTCGACGCGGACCCCGGTGAACTTCTCCACGGTCTGCACCATCAGCGGCACGCCGCCCCAGGCGTACGCGGCGTTGACCTTGGCGTCCCGGCCGCCGTGGTTGCCGTCCTTCGACCGGGGAACGGCGACCCAGGTGTCCCGGGGGATCGAGATGAGCTGCGCGCTCGATCGGTCCTTCGGCAGGTGGGCCAGGATGATGGTGTCGGTGCGGGAGCCCGACGTGCTCTCCGGGTCACGGGTGTCGCTGCCCAGGATCAGGATGTTCATCGCGCCCGCGGCGGCCGCCTGCGGACGGCTCTCCTCCGGCACGTCCGTGAAGGCGTCGACCCGCTCGATGTCCGACTCCACGGAGCGCAGGTAGAGCCCGCCGGCCACCACGCCGCCCACGCCGAGCAACGCGACCACCAACAGACTGACCAGGACGATCCGCCGCCAGCGGCGGCGGGGCTTCCCGGTCGGCTGCTGCTCCTCGGCCGCGGGGGTGTCGGTCGTCGGCTCCGGCTCGACGGACTGCGGGGAAAGTGGCATGGCGGCGATGCTACTGATCCGTCCGTGCGCCCGCGTACCCTCGTCCGGCCGGCGGTGAGGCGCCGCTCGTCCCGTTTCGTGTGCGGCCCGCCCCTCGTGGGGAAGCTTTTCTCACCTTCGTTTCCCTTCGCCTGGTAGAACCCTCTCGTGGACGCAACCAAGCTCCGGCGGGCCATCGCCCGCACCCCGCTCGCCCCCGTCGCCGCCTTCCCCAAGCGCCTGGCCCGGGTCGCCCGCCACGACGCCAAGGTGCTGCGCACCTCGGCCCGGTGGCTGGTCACCTCCCGGGAGCACCACAACTACACGTACGACCTGACCAAGCTGAGCCGGCACCACCTCGCCTGGTTCGTCAGCGTGGTCTGCGACGTGCCCGTCAAGCAGGTCCGCGCGTACTTCGCCGAGATCGAGTCCGACGACGTGCTGCGCCGGCACATCGAGTCCGCCACCGCCGGCGCGGCCCGCCGCGGCCTCGCCGACAAGCAGGTCCGCTACGCCCGCCGGATCGGCTGGTACGCGATCGTCCGCGCCACCCGACCCGGGCACGTCGTGGAGACCGGCGTGGACAAGGGGCTCGGTAGCTGCGTCCTGGCCGCCGCGCTGCTGCGCAACGCCGCAGACGGGCACCCCGGCCGGGTCACCTCCCTCGACATCAACCCCGAGGCCGGCTACCTCGCCCGGAGCGCGCCCTGGTCCGAGGTGGTCGACCTGGTGATCGGCGACTCCATCGCCTCCATCGCCGCGCTGGACCGGCCGGTCGACCTCTTCCTGCACGACAGCGACCACAGCCGGGCCCACGAGAAGCGCGAGTTCGAGGCCGTCGAGGGCAAGCTGGCGCCCGGCGCGGTCCTGCTCACCGACAACGTCACCGCCACCAACGTCCTCGCCGAGCACGCCGAGCGCACCGGCCGGAAGTTCCTCGCCTACCGGGAGACCCCGGCCAACCACTGGTATCCGGGGGACGGCATCGGCGTGGCGTGGTGACCGGGTGCGGCTGAGCGCGATCCACACGTACCCGGTCAAGGGCGGTCACCGGCTCGACCACGACGACGCGCGCGTGCTGCCCTGGGGGCTGGCGGGCGACCGGCGCTGGATGATCGTCGACGCCGCCGGCGTCGGCATCACCCAGCGGGAGGTCCCGGGGCTGGCCGGGCTCCGCGCGGTGGCCCGCGACGGCGCGTTGCTGCTGCGCGCCCGGGGTCGCCCCGACCTCGACGTGCCGGAGCCGGCGGCCGGCGAGCCGGTGCCGGTCCGCACCTTCCGCGGCCGACCGCACCCGGTGCCCGCGCTCTCCGCCGGGCCGGCGGCGGACGCGTGGCTCGACGCGTTCCTGGGCCGCGCGGCCCGCCTGGTCTGGCTCGCGCGTCCGACCCGGCACATCCCCTCCGGCGACCGGAGGTACGACACCGGCGACCGGGTCAACTTCGCCGACGCCTACCCGCTGTTGTTGACCACCGTCGCCTCCCTCGACGCCCTCAACGGTTGGCTCGCCGACGCCGGGGAGGAGCCGGTGCCGATGGCGCGGTTCCGACCGAACCTGGTGGTGGACGGTCCGGTGGCCTGGGCCGAGGACTCCTGGGCCGGCCGCCCGCTGCGCCTCGGCGGGGTCCGCCTCCGGGCCGCCGGGCCCTGCGAGCGCTGCGTGGTCACCACGACGGACCAGGAGACGGGGGCGAGGGGGAAGGAACCGCTGCGTACCCTCGCCCGGCACCGCAACATCGGGCGCAAGCTCCTCTTCGGACTGCATCTGGTCCCCGAGGAGACCGGCGTCGTCCGGATCGGCGACGAACTGGTCGTCGAGGGCTGACCGGCCGCGCCGGCCGAGGCCATCGGTCACCCTCGGTCGCCCGATGGCGGCCGCGTCGCCCGGCTCAGCGGGCGGCCTGGGCCGGGGTGGTCAGGTCGAGCCACATGAGGATCTCGTCGCGGTCGTCGCCGGGGGCGACCCGCAGCGCGCCGGGCAGCCGCCCGATCTCCCGGTAGCCGAGCCGCCGGTAGAAGCGGTCCAGCCCCAGCCCGTCCCGGAGGGTCACGTGCAGCGCCTCCCGGCCCAGCTCCCGACCGAGGCGCTCGGCCTCGCGCATCAACGCCAGGCCGTACCCGTGGCCCTGGATGTCGGGGTGGACCATCACCCGCTTCAGCACGCACCAGTGCGCCTTCAGGTCGAACCGGTTGTCGCAGAAGATCAGCGCGGCGACGAGGCGGTCGCCCGCGTACCCGAGCAGGAGGCGGTCCGGGCCCTCGGCGATGCCGGCGAACGTCGGGTCGGCGGTGCGCCGGACGTCGGCGGCGGTGACCGGCGGCACGAAGCCGACGGCCCCGCCCGCGTTGGTGACGTCGACCCAGAGCGCGACGATCGCTTCGCGCAGCTCGGGGGTCAGTTCGGGGTCGAGGACGAAGCGCAGGGTCACCGGGCAATCCTGGCCGTGCCGGGCCCGCGTAGTCCCGCGATCGTGACGCGTCCGACAGTGGTGCCGGCGGCGTGCGCCGGTCGGACCGAAGGTGCGGGAGGGGGGATTCGAACCCCCACGTCCTTTCGGACAATAGGACCTAAACCTACCGCGGCTGCCATTACGCCACTCCCGCCGACCCGCTGAGTCTAGAGCGTCGGGCGGCGGCGGTGCCGGCCCCGCCTCCGCCGCCGGCCGCACGGCGGGACGGGCTCAGTCCAGGCCGAGGTCGCGGCGCAGCTTGGCCACGTGGCCGGTCGCCTTGACGTTGTAGAGCGCGCGCTCGATCTTCCCGTCGGCGTCGATCACGAAGGTCGAGCGGATCACGCCGGTCACCGTCCGGCCGTACGACTGCTTCTCGCCGTACGCGCCGTAGGCGGTCAGCACCGACTTGTCGGTGTCGGCGACCAGCGGGAAGGTGATGGCGTCGCGCTCGCGGAACTTCGCCAGCTTCTCCGGCTTGTCCGGCGAGATGCCGACGACCTCGTAGCCGGCCGCCTGGAGCGAGGCGAGCGAGTCGCGGAAGTCGCAGGCCTGCTTGGTGCAGCCGGGCGTCATGGCCGCCGGGTAGGCGTACAGCACGACCTTGCGGCCGCGCAGGTCGGCCAGCGAGAGCGTCTCGCCGGTGTCGGTGGGGAGGCTGAAGTCGGGCGCGGGGTCACCGGGGGAGAGGCGGTCGGGCGCGGTCATGGCACGACCCTACCGCCGGCCCGTGCCCGCCGACCCCGGGCGACGCGCCGGGCAGGGCCGGGCGTCCGCGCTCGTGTCGGCCGGCGTCCGCGCGGCGGGTGGTGATCGATGCCATGCGCTGTTGCCAGATATTGGCAACAGTGATGTACGGGAAATAGGCTGACCCGGCGGGCGCGGACGGACCGCCGACGCGTGGGAGGTCGCGTGGAAACCCTGGCGATGCACATCTCGAACGGGATCATCGACGGTCCCGTCGCCGCGGTCTTCGCGGCCGTCGCGTTGGCCGCGATGACCTTCTGCGTCCTGCGCGGCCGGCGCGACCTGGACGACCGGTTGGCCCCGATGGCGGGCCTCGTCGCGGCCTTCATCTTCGCCGTGCAGATGCTCAACTTCCCGATCTTCACCGCCGGCGTCAGCGGTCACCTGCTCGGCGGCGCGCTCGCCGCCATGCTGGTCGGCCCGTGGGTCGGCGCGCTCTGCGTGGCCGTGGTGCTGGTCGTGCAGGCGCTGGTCTTCGGGGACGGCGGCGTCGCGATGCTCGGCCTCAACATCACCAACATGGCGGTGCTCGGCACCGCCGCGGCGTACCTGCTGATCGCGCTGCTGCTGCGGGTGCTGCCGCGCACCCCGGCCGGTCTCGGCGTGACCGCCTTCGTCTCCGCCCTGGTCAGCGTGGTGGTCGCGGCGATGGGCTTCGTGTTCCAGTACTGGCTGGGCGGCACGACCGACCTGGGCGGCAACCTGGGCGGCCTGGCCGGCACGATGGCCGTCGTGCACCTGCTGATCGGCGTCGGCGAGGGCCTGATCACCGCGACCACGGTGGTCACCGTCGCCAAGGTCCGGCCTGATCTCGTCTACGCGCTGCGCGGGCTGCGCCCGGCGTCCGCGCCGGCCGTCCCGGCCGTCGGAGGTGTGCGGTGAGGAAGCGTTCCTGGGGGTTCCTCGTCGGCGGCCTGCTGGTCGCCCTGCTGCTCGCCGGGGTGGTGAGCAACTTCGCCTCGTCGCACCCCGACGGGCTGGACTCGTCGCTGCGCGAGGGCTGCACGTTCGACGCCGACGACAACATCACCGGCGGCAGCTGCCCGGCCCAGCGGGAGAAGGAGCACGAGATCGGCGGCCCGTTGGCCGACTACGGCATCGCCGGCGTCGACAACGACTTCCTCTCCACCGGCCTGTCCGGCGTCCTCGGCGTGCTGCTCACCTTCGCCGTGGCCGGCGGCGTGTTCTGGCTGGTCCGCCGCCGCGGCCCGCAGGACGGCGACCCGGCCGGCCGGGAACGCGCCCCGGCCGGTGCGGCGGACCGGGAGTAGCGGGGGATGGGCGCCGGGCACGCACACGTGCTGTACCGGGAGGCCGCCTCGCCGGTGCACCGGCTCCCGCCCGAGGTCAAGATCGCGGCGATGGTGGTCTTCACCCTCGCCGTGGTGGCCACCCCGCGCGAGGCGTTCTGGGCCTTCGGCGGGTACGCCGTGCTGGTCGCGGGGGTCGCCGCGCTGGCCCGGGTCGGTCCGGGCTGGCTGCTCAGCCGGTCGTTGATGGAGCTGCCGTTCGTGCTCTTCGCCGTCGCCCTGCCGTTCCTCGGCGCCGGCGAGCGGGTCGAGGTGCTGGGCCTGAGCCTGTCGTCCGACGGTCTCCTCGGGGCGTGGAACATCGTGGCGAAGGGCACCCTCGGCGTACTCGCGTCGCTCCTGCTGGCCGCGACCACGACGACCCGCGACCTGATCGTCGGCCTGGACCGGCTGCGCTGCCCCCAGGTCCTCACCCAGATCGCCACGTTCATGCTGCGCTACCTCGACGTGCTGGTCGGCGAGGCCCGCCGGATGCGGGTGGCCCGGGTCTCCCGGGGCGACGACCCGCGCTTCCTGTGGCAGCTGCGCGGCTTCGCCGCCGGCGTCGGCGCGCTCTTCCTGCGCGCGTTCGAACGCGGCGAGCGGGTCTACCTGGCGATGCTGTCGCGCGGCTACGCCGGCCGGATGCCGGCGGTGTGGCAGGGCGCGGGCGCGGCGACGGCCGGGCAGTGGCTGGCCGCGGCCACCGTGCCGGTCCTGGCGGCCAGCATCGCCGCCGCCGCCGTCGTGCTGACATGATCGGCGACGTGCAGAACGCTGTCTCCCTGGACGTCCGTGGCGTCCGGTACGCCTACCCGGACGGGCACGTCGCCCTGCACGGGGTGGACCTGACCGTGCCGCGCGGCGAACGGGTGGCGCTGCTCGGGCCGAACGGCGCCGGGAAGACCACGCTGGTGCTGCACCTCAACGGCATCCTCACCCCGACCGCGGGGAGCGTGACCGTCGGCGGTCTGACCGTCAGCCAGGACCGGGCCACGCTCGCCGAGGTGCGCCGCCGGGTGGGCATCGTCTTCCAGGACCCGGACGACCAGCTCTTCCTGCCCACGGTCGCCGAGGACGTGGCGTTCGGGCCGGCCAACCTGGGGCTGCGCGGGGCGGAACTGGCCGCCCGGGTGGACGAGGCGCTCGCGGCGGTCGGGATGGGCGAGCACCGGGACCGGGCCCCGCACCATCTCTCCTTCGGCCAGCGCCGTCGGGTGGCGGTGGCCACCGTGCTCGCCATGCACCCGGAGATCCTGGTCCTCGACGAGCCGTCGTCCAACCTCGACCCGGCGGCCCGCCGCGAGCTGGCCGAGATCCTGCGCGGGCTGCCCGTGACGCTGTTGATGGTCACCCACGACCTGCCGTACGCCCTGGAGCTCTGCGACCGCTCGGTGATCCTGGACGCCGGCCGGATCGTCGCCGACGGCGCGACGCCGGACATCCTGGCCGACGAGGACCTCCTGTCCCGTCACCGCCTGGAACTCCCCCACGGCTTCACCCCCACCC